>CAYVTN010000138.1:0-7652 GCA_964454395.1 uncultured bacterium
AGGCTCGGTGGCGCCTTCCACCCCGGCCACTTGGGGATCATCAAAATGTGGCGCCGCGGCCTGCCACCACTTTGGATCAACGATGATATCGGAATCCAAAAAAGCTAAAAGCTCACTCCGGGCTTGCCGTGCGCCCAGGTTGCGCGCCCGGGCGGGACCCTGGGAGTGGTCGTGGCGAAGCACACGCAGTTCAAAAGGATCACTTCTGGCTGAAAGGGCGGCCATGGTTTGGTCGGTGGACCCATCGTCAATGACCAGCACCTCCACTTCTTCAAAAGGCATGACGACTTTAACCAGCGAGTCAAGCATCTGGTTCAAAAGAACTTTTCGATTATAGGTTGGAATAATGATGGATAGTTTTTTCACTGATGAATCATCCTTAAAACATTATTAATCTTCCCTCAAACGTATTGCCTCAAGGTTTATCTTTGTGATTTCTTTGCGGCCTGGGCATACGTTGAAATGCTTATGCTGATTTGACTTATCGTTTTACCATTTTTTTTATCAATTCCCAATCGTCTTTTCCCACGGCCCGCAGCAGCCACAGGGCCAGTAAATAACTCAAGGCGCCGCCGGGAATGCTAACCCACACAACTAAGTGACGCAAGGGCCACAGGACCAGGCCCATCACCAACGCTGCGCCGGCAATT
Organism: uncultured bacterium; assembly: GCA_964454395.1. Lineage (GTDB taxonomy): Bacteria > Oederibacteriota > JAAXVQ01 > JAAXVQ01 > JAUVAV01 > CAVQBK01. Next base: position 651 of record CAYVTN010000138.1, read on the forward strand.
TTCAGGGCTTCGCCCAACCATTGGAGTTTAAACAAATAATGTCTCACCATCGTGTAATACGCGATAAACAGAAACGCTTCCGTCAAGGCGGCCGACAGGGCGGCCCCCATATAGCCCAGGCGGGGAATGAAGAAGAAATTGGCCCCTACGCTGACCACCACGGCCAGTCCGGAAACAATGGCGTTGACTGTCTGCCTTTCAGCGGCAATTAAAAAATAGGAAAGCGCATAATTGAGAAAGATAAAGCATAAGGCCACGCTGAGCAGCCCCAGCGCCGGTCCGGCCGGCAGATAATCGGATCCAAAGACCAGTCGAACCAGAGGCGTGCCCACCAGCAGGGCGCCGATGGCAATAGGCAAGCCCAACATGAACAAGAGGCGCAGAATTTTTTTAGCCGCCCGCGCCATGCGATCTTTGTTTTCAAGATAAAGGGTCGAAAATCCGGGAAAAGTGGCCACCACCAACACAGCCGGCAGGACCATCAGCACTTCAATGCATTTATGGGCGGCGCCATACCAGCCCACCTGGGCCTGGTCAGCCAGTTTGGCCAGCAAGGTCATGTCAATCCGGAAATAAATATTGATAAACAAAGTGGTGAGGGTCAATGGCAATGCCTGACGAAAAGCGCCCTTTAAAAAAGCCTTGTCCAAGCGCCAGGATCCCTGCAACAGCCGGTTGCGCCAAAGGAAAATGATGGCCAGCAGCAGACCCACCAGCCCGGCGGCCGCATAGGCCTGGGCCACGCCCAGCACACCCCGGCCATAGGCCAAGGCCGCCAGCCCAAAAAGGACCAGACCCATTTTTTGGGCCACCATGGCCATGGCTTCCAGGTGCATTTTTTGATGGCCATGAAAGACAGCGCTCATAAATTCAGTAAAGGAATTGAGCAGCACAAAAGCGGCCAGCCAATAGGTCACGGTTTTCATCTGCCCGGCCGGGGCCAACAAATGCAGACCGAGAATCAGCGCCAGACTGTAGAGCAGCCCCAGCAGAAGCTTGATAAAGAGTAAATTAAAAAACAAATGGGCGGTTTTTCCGGGAGCCCGGGCGCTGTCGCGCACCATCAGCGGATTAAGCCCGAAATCCACGACCACCACGAACAGCAGGGAAAAGGAATAGGCAAAGTTAATCGCCCCGAACTGCTTGTCCCCCAGGGTGCGGGCCACCACCACGATAAAGACAAAGGAAAGCAGCCGGATGCTCAGCTCACCCATGGTTTTAAAAAAGGCATTATGGGCCATTTTGCGGGCCAGAGAGGGTTGTTCCTGCATGGCTAGGTACCGATTATTCTTTCCTTCCGCCCCCTATGACGCCACCGAACCAAAAAGAGATCGACAAACATCCGCAGGGCATCTTTGAGCGGCGAAACTTTGGAGCCAAGGGCATTGCGCCAGCGCACAGGGACTTCCTTGATGACAGCACCCATTTTTTTTGCTACAAACAGGGCTTCCACGTCAAACCCAAAACCTGTGATGGTGATGTGCTGAAACACCTTACGTGCCAGGGCACGCCGAAAAAGTTTGAAGCCGCATTGAGTATCATGAATCCCGGGCAGAACGAGCAACTGCACCAGCACATTAAAGCTCTTGCCCATCAACTCCCGGTAAAGAGGCTGGGCTACTTCCACCACCGCGCCCGGCAAATCACGGGAGGCGATAGCCACATCAGCACCGGCTTCAATGGCCCGTTTCAAAGGGACCAGTTCTTCGATGGGCGTGGACAGGTCGGCATCAGTAAACAAAATCAGCGCTCCCCTGGCGGCAGCCATGCCGCGCCGGATGGAGGCGCCCTTGCCGCGGTTCCTGAGATTGTGCAGAATCCGCAAGCCGGGCTGGTGATTAAATTTGGCTTTGAGACGCGCCGTCATGCCGTCCCGGCTGCCATCATCCACGATAATCACTTCGTGGGGCCAGGCTTGCTTTCCCAGAAAGTCCAAGATGCGGTCTACAGATTGCGCGATACGCTTTTTTTCATTGTAAGCCGGTATCACCACGGATATCTGGATCGGTGCTTTGGTTGGCGTCATTTGTCCTTTACCCTTAACTTGCTGGTCTGCCTGGCCATGCTGCTTATCGTCAGGCCCAAGCCGACCAGCAGCCCAAAGTCGATTCCCCTGCCGTAAATGGTCAGCACATCAAAGAGGTTGTGGATTAAAAAAGCCAAAATACCTCCGATCACACCGGAAAGAATCTGCCGTTCATAATTATGCACCATGCCCAGAAAGGTCAAGAGCAATCTGACCAGCACGGCTCCCAGAGCAACAAAAAAAGTGATCATTCCCAACAAGCCTGTTTCGATCAGAATCTGAACATACCAGTTGTGAATATGTTTGCTGATGGCTGACCAGGCGTAATAGTGCTTGTTAAAATATTTTTTAATGTTCTCATCATACTCTCCTGCTCCAAAGCCGAAAATAGGGTGATGTTCGAACATTTTAAAAGCGGTTTCATAACAGACCTTGCGGAAACCAACCGAGTCTTCTTTTTTGGGTTGGCTGAAGGACATCATCCGGTCCAGCACAGCACTCCTGGTCTTTTCCAAAGGCCCCTGGTTTAAAATAATGATAGTCAGGGCCAGGGCCACGATCAAAGAAGTGATCATGAGCATTTTTTTTGGGATGTTCAGGTAAATCAGGGCCGCGCCGACCAGACCCATGGCCACCCAGCCGCCTCGGGAAAAAGTAAATACCAAAGCCGTTATCATAATCACGGCCAGCAGGCCGACCAATGTGCGTTTCCTCCAATCTTTGGTTTCCACAAATTGAATAAACGCCAGGGGGATCATCAGAATCAGGTAGCCTGCAAACTGGTTGGGATGACCAAAGGTGCTGTAGGCGCGCATAGTCGTGCCATTATCCACTGTGAAAATATCTTTGCCCAGATTGAAAGAGGCCGTTGGTCCGGCAATGGTTTGAATGATGCCGATGATCGAGACCACGGTGGCGGTGAAAACAATGATCATGATCACTGTTTTTAATTCCCGCCTGGTCGTGATGGTGTTTATGACGATCCAGGCCATGACCACCATTTCCGTCCAGCGCAGGAACTGTTTGATTACATCCGGAAAATGATGGGCGTTAATACCCGAAAGTAAGGTAGCCAAGGCAAAGGGTAGCAGCACCAACAGCCATTTGGAAGAAAATAAATGCTTGTGGTAACCGCTGATCACATTTTTCAGCAACACGACCATGGCCGCCACGACCAGCAAGATCTGATCCGTGTATATCGTGATGCCCCACTCCAGGGGGAGGTCAAATGGAATGCTGATGCTCAACCAGATAGGAGCCAGCAAAGGATAGCGGTAAATGCTTACCCCTATGGCCAAACAAAGAAGAATCATTACAACCAACGTCATCAATAAGCTCCCTTGCCGAATAAAACCGCCGGGATCGTGCGCAGGATGATGACCAGATCAAGGAGAAAGGATTGGTTTTTGATGTAGTATAGATCATATTTGATATTCTCTTCCAGGGGCTTGTCCGTGCGGCCCGACACCTGCCACAACCCGGTGATCCCCGGGAGCACCAACAGACGGTAACGGTAAATGGGTTTGTATTTCTCCACCAAGAACGGCATCTCCGGTCTGGGCCCCACCAGGCTCATGTCACCCTTAATGACATTGATCAGCTGGGGCAGTTCGTCCAAACTGGTCCGCCTCAAAATCCGGCCCAGGGCCGTGATTCTGGGATCATGGGTGCCCTTGGGGGTTTTGGCATATTGGGGTGCAGTCACAACCATGGAACGGAATTTGTAGATTAGAAATTTCTTGCCGTGATACCCTACCCGCTCCTGTTTGAAAAAAACCGGGCCTTTGGATTCCAGTTTGATAGCCACCATGATCAGCAGCCATAAGGGCAACGTGACCAGCAATGCAGTCAAGGAAACAATTTCGTCCATAAAGCGTTTGAAGACCTTGTAGCCTCCGCCGATCTGACCTTCTTTGAGACTGGTAAGCAAGCCTTCCAGCCCTTCCCCCGCCGGCGTTTTAAAGCCGGTCAGATCAAAAGCTTCGGTCACGTTGCGGTGCGGAATCTCATATTCCGTGAATAATTCATTAACTTCCAGGGTTTGCTGATAATTTTTAACGGAATCGGAGATGATCACCCCGTCGATCTCGCTTTTTTGAAAACGGGCCACAATCTCACATTCCAACTTTTGCTGCAGGCTTCCGCTTTTAGGTGAAATACCCCGGGGCAGCACCACCGTAGCCACAATATGGTACCCCAATTGCGGATGCTGTTTTAAAAGTTGGCGCACGGCCTTGCTTTTTTGCTCTGATCCTACCACCGCCACATTCAGCAGATCCAGGCGCCGCCAATGAAGGAATTTTAAAAAGCGGTACCAAAAGAAACGAACGGTAATGACAAACAAATTGGCCAAAGCCCAGAAAAGAAAGACCAGTACCCGCGACCGTTCATAAAATTTGAAGAAAAAGGTTAGTGCCAAGGCGATTAAAAAAGCATAGGTAAGGGACTTGATAATACTGGCATACTCCTCGATCATGGACAGATCGCGCACATCGCGGTAAAGTCCTTGTTGCCCAAAAAAGAAGAGGGTAATGACCGTAAAAACGGCAAAAGCCAGATAGTAATCAGATATGGGCTGTACATTGGCGAACAAATGCAACCGCAGTCGTAAGAAGTAAGACAGCCAAAAAGCCGCGGCTAACGTCAGCAAATCAATAACCATTAGGCCCAATGTGATGATGATGTGGTTCCTGCGTTTAAACATTAGCTTTCCCTTGGATAATGATGATGACTCAGAGTTTTACCATATTATTATATAGAGAGCAATTGCATAATTATATGGTCAACTACTCCTGAATTAGACCAGTCTGCGCCTCCATGTCCAATGCTTTTACAAGCCATTGATCACTCAAAAGGACCCAGCCTGTGGATACAAGGCGAACCTGCCGATAATAAGACGATCATTGGCAGCCAAAGGGCGATTTTTTCCAATCCTTTGACTTTGATCCTTTTTTTGATATAATTACCGTTCATTCCAAAAGGAGCTGACCCAATGAAAAAATTTATCCTCACCTTTCTTTTTCTCTCCACTGCCGGGCTGCTGCATGCCGCTCAATCCGGCCAATACCAGCTGAATGAATATCTGTTCAATACGGCCGGCAACACCCAAACCGGCCAAGCGCAAAATCACAGCATGCGCCTCCATATCAGTTCCATGGGCGAAGCAGCCGTGGGCCAGAATTACAGCAACCAGACCTCCACCCAGGCCGGATTTTTCAATAATTATTTTATTGCCAAACCGACTCCGACGGTCACTCCCACGGTGACGGTCACCGCCACCCCCATTCGCAGCTTCAACGGCGAATTGCTCGACAAGCAGTACGTCTACCCGGCTCCCCACCCCATCCGCGGCCCGGAAGCCCACATTCACTATCACCTGGCCGAACCAGCCAAAGTAGAGATTAAGATTTACACCACCGGCCATCGCCTGGTGATCGAGAAGCAGTGGGACAGCATGCCCGCCGGCGAGAATATCTGGAACTGGAACGTATCCAACATGGCCAACGGCGTGTATTTGATGCTGATCAAAGCCAGCAATGAGGGCAAGACCACCAAATTGATCAAAAAGCTCGCGATTATTAAATAAAAACTACTCTCGTAAAGATACTAAGAGAAATAAGATTAAAAGCTGTATCGCCAAGGCGCAAAAACACCAAGAAAAGATAAATGAGTTTGGGGATTAACCCCTCCTATAACCGTTTGTTTTTTCTTTCTTTGCGGCTGATTGTGCCCAGCGCGGGTATGCGGCTTGGCGTGAGGCTCGATGAATTACATAACTAATAGGAGACTTTGACGCATGAAGAAATTACTCTTGTTGTTCCTCATTACCATAGCTGCCTTCAGCCTGGCCCAGGCTGACATTCCCAAAACCATCCACTTCCAGGGCCGGTTGACGGATTTGAGTGGGAATCCGGTAGATGATGGTGGCTACGGCGTTACCTTTAATATTTGGGATGCCGAATCAGGCGGCCACACTCTCTGGACTGGGAGTTATACCATTAATACAAAAGAGGGATACTATAACACTGAACTTGGTGCTTCTCCAAACGCCTTCCCTGCCGCCATGACATTTGACCAGCCCTATTATCTTGATTTGCAGATAAGCGGTGATCCCGATGTATTAAGCCCACGAATTAAATTAAACTCGTCGGCCTATGCCATGAATGTTGCCGATGGAGCGATAATAACCGCTAAAATAAAAGACAGTGTTGTAACAGAAGCGAAAATTGTCGATGGTGCAGTCAGCACGAATAAGCTTGGTAATAACTCGGTGACTACTGCAAAAATTATGGATTTATCGGTTACCAATACAAAGATTGCCAATAGTGCGATTACTAATACAAAAATCGCCGATGGTGCGATTGATCAGACCAAATCACCTCGAGCTCTTTTTTCGTACAATGGTAATAATCAACTCATCGCTTATGGAACGGATCTTATCTCTCCAGGTGCATCCGGAGTAACTTGGTGGAATGATATAGCACTTAGAAAAGCCCTTAGCATTCCAAACATTTTTCTCAACACCCCTTTAGTTATGATATCAAGAACAACCGATGATTTAGATGCTAATGTAACTGGCGAAGCGTTAAGCGGCGGCACCAATGTTGTTGTTTTTTGCAGCAATGAACCTACAACTGGCTCAGTAACCATTAATTGGATTGCTGTCGGCGAAAAAAAATAAAATCAACTCAAAAAGAAACCGATGCCAAGCAATGCAATTAACCTCCGCCGGTTTTAATCTTTCTTTGTTCCGACCGGTTAAGATATTATTATAAGGAACGGCTTGGCGCGAGGCTCGATGAATTACATAACTAATAGGAGATTTTGAAGCATGAAGAAATTACTCTTGTTGTTCCTCATTACCATAGCTGCCTTCAGCCTGGCCCAGGCTGACATTCCTAAAACCATCCACTTCCAGGGCCGGTTGACGGATTTGAATGGAAATCCAGTGGGCGAAGGCAATCCCAGCATCACCT
>CAYVTN010000139.1:0-7644 GCA_964454395.1 uncultured bacterium
GGCAGGCCGCCGCCATTCTGAGAGACCGTGCCGGCGTTCATGGCCAGCGTCTGGGCGCAGGACATCCCTTTGCCATAAACAATTTCACCACCATGCACAGTGTGATTTTCGATTTGGGCAGTCTTACCGCCTGGGTGGCCACATCACCCTACCATCTGGGGGCTTATGTGCCCTTTTCCATGAAAGCTTTCGCGCCCGGACAAGAGGGCCCGGTGGTGGGGGCGGATCCTTCTGTAAAGGCTGATCGATACAAAACTTTTTTGCTTTACCAACTGGGACTCAAGGAAGCGAAACGGTTGTTGCACCAAGGTCAGGCGCAGGAAGCTCTGGCCTGGATCCAGGAGATGCAGCCTCTGAACAAAAGGGATTACCGGCTTTATTTGTTGGCGGCCCGGGCTTTGAACCGGTTGCACCGCAGCGATGAAGCATTGTACAATTTACGCCAAGCCCGACGCCTGCATCCCGCCACCCAGCAGGACCAACAATGGGTGAATGACAAAATAAACGAGCTGAAAACGCAAACCTTTTAATGGCAGCGCTGTTTTTCCGTTGCTTCTTCAAAAAAACGCCTTATAATGCCAACCGTGTCCGAGGACGCCGTTAAATTCTGTATTAACAAAATGGACGCATGCTGCGCTTCCGCTTGGCCAGCTTGGATACGCAAGAGACCTGAGTGGTGACAAAGTTGAGTCATTATAGTAATCGATACCCCGTGGCTTGCTGCGGAGAAATTTACTTGCAGGGGCGTATGGTACCCTTAATTCGGGTATCCATGACAACAGGCCCCTGCCAAATAGAAAAATTTCTCACAGCGTTCACAGAGAGCACTGAGAAAGGCCAAGATAATAGGGGGGTTGCTTTTCCTCTGTGATCTCTGAGGGCTTGGTGAGAAAAGATTTTTTTCCAGCTCCGCTGGGTTAGGAAACAAAGCGTATGAAAATAGCAGTTGCATTATCAGGCGGTGTGGATTCCACGGCCGTGGCTTATCAACTGAAGCAAGAAGGCCATGAGGTGATGGGGCTGACCATGCGTCTTTGCCCGGATGTTTCCGCTTTGCCGGGCACAGCTAAATCCGCCAGCCGGTCTCGCCCGGGATTGAAAGAACATGGCTGTACCCAATGCATCGCACCCTGCGCCTGCGTGGATGGTCGGCAATGTGCCCGGGAACTGGGCATACGTCATGAAATCATTGATCTGCGCGACCGGTTCGAGCAGGAGGTCATCAACCCTTTTATTGACGCTTTTGTGGCCGGGATTACCCCCAACCCCTGCGCGCTGTGCAACCGGGCCATGAAGTTCGGGATTCTGCTGGATAGGGCACGCGACTTGGGATGTGATCGTCTGGCCACCGGCCATTATGCCCGTTTGCTTCCGGATCAGCACGGTCCTGTCCTGGCTAGGGCAGCGGACCGGGCCAAGGATCAGACTTATTTTATGGCCCTGGTGCCCAGAGCACGTTTTCAATACGCCTTGTTCCCGCTGGGCGACAAGACCAAAGAAGCCGTGCAATCGCGCATGTCGGCAAAAGGGCTGGTCTCCCCGGAGCAAGAGACGAGCACGGAAATCTGCTTTTTGCGGGAACGGGCTTACACGGACTTTATCCGGGACCGCCATCCGGAGGCGTTTACCCCGGGCCCGATTGTGGATCAAACCGGCCGGGTCCTGGGTGAACACAAAGGCCTGCCGGCCTATACCATCGGCCAGCGCAAAGGCTTGGGCGTGGCTGCGGCCAATCCCTTATACGTGCTGCGTTTGGACCCGAAAACCAACCGGCTGGTGGTGGGCGACGATGAAGCGCTCCGGACCAGGAGCGTGGACGTGGATGGCGTGAATTGGATGACGGCACCGCCCGCTCAGCCTATGGCTGTAAAGGCTCTTATCCGTTACCGGCAGCAACCGGTGGCCGCTTTGCTTAGCGCCACAGCGTCCGGGGGCTTTTCCCTTACCTTCGACCAACCGGTGCGGGCGGTGACGCCAGGTCAAGTGGCCGCGGCTTATGCCGGCGACAAGCTTCTGGCCGGCGGTTTGATTAGATCGCCTCGCTTGCACGCAGAGGAAATTTAGATTCTGTATCAGCAGGGTCTACGCATGTGGAGGAGATAATTTAAGCCGTAGGGGCACAAGCGCCGTGGCCCCTGCACGCACTGTGGATGGTACGCAACGTAGGGGCGTATTGTCATTGATGCCTGCCTTAAGGGTACATACGCCCCTGTTATGAAACAGTGTCTTTATTCCGGCTTTGCCGGCTTGGTCGGACCTGAAGAAAGGCTTTGGGACCACCGGCAGGGGTCCTTCTGTTTTTTCCAGATAAAATCCTGCGTAATATCCTGGAATAAAGCAATGCTGCAAAATGAAAAGGGTTGCCAAAGGGGCAAGCCGGGCACGGGCAATAACACCTTAAACAGAGTCTCACAAGGATAGATGATCAACATGGCCACAAGAAAAAAACTGATAGTCATGGGTGCTTCCCAGGGCACTTTGAAGCTGGTGCAGCGGCTGCAGCGAAAATGGCCGGGCCTGTTGGAGATCACGCTTCTCAACAGCCAGTCTTTTTGGCTCAACGAACACATGGCTCTGGAAGCCTTGAGCGGAACCTATGGCCTGAAGGATATCAGGGTGGACCTGGCACCTCTGCTGGAGACCTGGCAGGCCAACTTTCTGCAGGATAAACTGGCTTCCGTGCTGCCGAGCCAGCAAAAACTACTGACGGAAAACGGCCGCCTTTTGTCCTATGATGCCCTGCTTTTCGATGCCTGGCCCGAGGCCTCCTGTCCCAATCCGGATATTCCCGTGATCGGCCATTATTTTCTTAAGCCCAGTTATGCGGTGCTGGAGATCAAAAATGAGCTGGAAACCCTGCTGGAACTGGAACATCCCGGCACGATTGAAATCGTCATTCTTGGCGGCGGTGCGGCGGGCGTGGTGGCTGCCCTGCAACTGGAAGCCTGGCTGAGTACCCGGCGTCATCCGCGTTCCTGGTCCCTGACCATCATTGAAGCACGGTCCCGGCTGCTGCCGCGCTGGCCTGACCAAGCGGCTCAAATCGCAGTGCGCTTTTGCCGCATGGGTAATATCACCGTTATGACTGATAGTGTGGTGGAGCATGTACAGTCCAACCGCGTGGTGTTGAATCAAGGCCATACCTTGCCCTTTGATTTGGCTATCAGGACCTATCCTGAGTGTGAACGCTGGGTGTTTGAAAAAATGAACCTGCCCACCAATGCGGCCGGCCGCCTTTTAACCAATGCCTTCAATCAGGTGGGATCTTATCCTGCCATTTTCAGCATGGGTGAAAGCAGCCATCGGGCGGCACACGTGGCCGGCCAGGGGTCAGCGGTGATTAAAGCCACCGCGCGAAACATCGTGGCTTTTTTAAACGGAGGCCAATTGAGGCCTGTGCCGGTTAAAAGGCCTGCCCTGCGTCTGTTGCCCCTGGACCGTGTTTTTGCCATGTTGGTCAGGGGACAAATGGCAATTTATGGGCGATGGTGTCTAAAATTTTTGAATTGGCAACAAAAACAGTTTATGAACAGTTGGCGGATAAGGGACAAAAAGACACACCTATCAGGTGTCAAAAGCAAGTAGGGAAAAAAACAAAGGAACAAGAGGCTGCCTATGGCATTGGATAAAATTATTATCAAAGGTGCAAGGGAACATAATTTGAAAAATGTGGATGTGGTGATTCCCAGGGATCAATTGGTGGTGATCACCGGGCTTTCCGGTTCCGGGAAATCATCGCTGGCGTTTGATACCATCTATGCGGAAGGTCAACGGCGGTACGTGGAAAGTCTTTCCGCCTATGCCCGCCAGTTTTTAGGCCAAATGGAAAAACCGGATGTGGACAGCATTGAAGGGTTGTCGCCGGCCATCGCCATCGAGCAAAAAAGCGGTTCCAAGAATCCGCGCTCCACGGTGGGCACGGTGACGGAAATTTATGATCATCTGCGTCTGCTCTTTGCCCGGCTGGGCGAACCCCATTGTCCGCAATGCGGCCGGCCGATTCAGAAACAGACGGTTCAGGAAATGGTGGATCAAATTCTGGCCTTGCCGGCCAACAACCGGCTTATGCTGTTGGCGCCGGTGGTGCAATCGCGCAAAGGCGAATACAAAAAATTGTTCGGTGAATTGAAACGGGAAGGTTATGTGCGCGTGCGGGTGGACGGTGACGTCTACGATCTGGATGAACCCATTGTGCTGGACAAAAAAAAGAAACACGATGTGGAAGTGGTGGTGGACCGGCTGGTGGTGAAACCGGAAATAAGCCGCCGTCTGGCCGACTCCCTGGAGACCGCGTTGAAAAAAGGGGAAGGCAATGTTCTGGTCATGCAGATGGACAAGGAAGCCGCTTCCCAGGGAAAAAAGAGCCATCAGCGGGCATGGCGTGATGAACGCATCATGGTATTCTCCGCCAATTACGCCTGCCCTCATTGCGGACTCTCTTTCGAAGAATTGGAGCCGCGCATGTTTTCCTTCAACTCCCCCCAGGGCGCCTGTCCGGCCTGCACGGGGTTGGGTATGAAAATGGAGGTGGATCCCGACCTGGTGGTGGATCCCGAGCTGAGCCTCGAAAAAGGCGCGATTATTCCCTGGAACTCCAGCACGGCCTATGTATATAAATCCATGCTCAGCTCCGTGGCCAATCATTTCGGCTTTTCCATGCGCGTACCCTGGAAAAGCCTGCGCGCTGAACACAAGAAAATCATCCTTTATGGGTCCGGGCAGGAACGCATGCCCTTTAATTTTCGCGGCAGCGATTCTTCCTATAATTATACCGGGGTCTTTGAAGGGGTGATTCCCAGGACGGAGCGCATTTATAAGGAAACCGAATCAGATTATATTCGCGACGATATTGCCGGGCATTTTATGCGCATCAAGACCTGCACCAGCTGCGGCGGCCGCCGCCTGCGGCCCGAGAGTCTGGCCGTGCTGATCCGGGGAAAAAATATTATCGAGATTACGGAAATGGCCATCAGTGAAGCCAAGCGCTTTTTTGAATCCATGGAACTGACGCGGCGGGAAGAAAAGATCGGCCATCAGTTAATCAAAGAGATCAGGGCCCGTCTGACTTTTTTGTCCAATGTGGGGCTGGATTACCTTACGCTGGAGCGGGCCACGGGCACCTTGTCCGGCGGGGAAGCGCAGCGCATTCACCTGGCCACCCAGATCGGCTCATCCTTGGTGGGCGTGTTGTATATTCTGGACGAGCCTTCCATTGGGCTGCATCAACGGGACAACCAGCGGCTGCTTAACACCTTGCGCCACTTGCAGCAACTGGGCAATACGGTGCTGGTGGTGGAGCATGATGAAGAGACTATGATCCAAGCCGACCATCTGATTGATATTGGCCCCGGTGCCGGTGTGCATGGCGGGTTGATTGTAGCCCAAGGCACGCCCAAGGAAGTGATGGCCAATCCCCAATCCCTGACCGGCCAGTACCTGTCCGGAGCGTTGCAAGTGCCTGTGCCCCGGCAGCGGCGCTCTTCCAACGGCCATATGCTTGAGCTGGCGGGCGCCACCACCAACAACCTGAAATCCGTCACGGTTACCCTGCCTTTGGGCACCTTGATCTGTGTTACCGGTGTGTCCGGTTCCGGAAAAAGTTCCCTGATCCAGGAAACCATGGAACCGGCTTTGCGGCATGCGGTTTATCGGGGCCGCGTCAAACCGCGGGGTTATAAAAGCCTGAAGGGCGCTGAAAATTTGGACAAAGTGATCGACATCGACCAATCGCCTATTGGACGAACGCCCCGTTCCAATCCCGCCACCTACACCGGGGCCTTTAATGAAATCCGTGACCTGTTTGCCAACACGCCGGAATCCAAACGGCGCGGTTACAAGGCGGGCCGTTTTTCCTTTAATGTCAAAGGCGGCCGCTGTGAAGCCTGTGATGGCGATGGGATCATTAAAATCGAGATGCATTTTTTACCTGATGTGTATGTGCCCTGCGAGGTGTGCAAAGGTAAACGTTATAATCGTGAAACCCTGGAAGTGACTTACAAGGGCAAGACCATTGCCGATGTGCTGGACATGATCGTTGATGAAGCCTTGCTGTTTTTTGAAGCCATTCCCAAATTGAAGCGGATTCTGCAAACCATCAGCGATGTTGGCCTCGGTTATATCAAATTAGGACAATCGGCCACCACCTTGTCCGGCGGTGAAGCCCAGCGGTTAAAACTCTCGTCGGAACTGGGAAAAAAAGCCACGGGCAGAACCTTGTATATCCTGGATGAACCCACGACAGGCCTGCATTTCGCGGATGTGCAAAAGTTGCTTGATGTCCTGGGCAGGCTGGTGGAGGCAGGCAATACGGTGGTGGTGGTGGAGCATAATTTGGATGTGATCAAATCGGCGGATTTTGTGCTCGATCTCGGTCCTGAAGGCGGCAATGAGGGCGGGGAAGTGGTGGCCTTCGGACCACCCGAAGCGATCATCAAGGAAAAACGGTCCCATACCGGGCGCTATTTAAAGTCCCTTTTGGTAAAACCTAGCCCACAGCCGGTCTGATTTCAGTTGGAACGATTTTTGGGCTATGCTATACTCGGCTTGCCAGTTTCTATGGCGGAGTGGGTATTTTAATCAAACAACCGCTATGGGTACAATACCCAATCTGCAACAAGAAGTAACCAGCCCAGCGGAGCTGGATTAGAGTCTGTATCTGACTTATCTACGCAAAAACCGTAGATAAGCCAGATACAGACTCTAAAGAGAAAGCCGGGAATTCGTCATTTTGAAAACAGGAATTTAATCCTGGGATAATATGAGTTAGGGTATTCCAACAGGCAGGCAGAGAGCAGACCGCGACTCTTAAATGCTCTGGAGTTTGGGCAACCAATTGCTCAAGTTCCTGGAGGCAAGCGTGAAAATGGACAAAGCTTTGGAAAATTTCATGACCGAGATCATTGGGTCTTTGTTGATGTGGGAATTGGTGGTTTTTATCGCCAACAATCCCGGTATTGCCGATAATGCCGATGGGATCGCCGGCCGGTTGGGACGGCGACGCCAGGATATTATTCATTTGCTCGATCAATTGTGCACACATCAGATCCTCAAAAAATGGGGGGATCCTGCTGATCCAGTATATGCTTATCACCCGTCGCCTGCTTTAGCCAAGACCATCGAGCATTTTTTGGAAATCAATGCTGACAAAGAAGGTCGGTTGTTAATTTGGAGCCAGTTGCTCAAACAGGGCGTTCGCTAGGCCCGGCAGTCCAAGTTAAAGCTCCGATGAACAGGAGGACAGGCGAGTGGGATGGTATGAGATTCGCTTAAAGAATTTTTCCTGGCCGGGGCATATGCAATTGGGCGACCTGCAAATGGAAGGCCGGCGGCTAAGTTGTTGCTGCGAAGAAGATCAGCAAGCCGTGGTTCGATTCAATACATTGCTGGATTTGATGGAATTTTATGGAGAACAAGGCATCCTGCTTGAAGAAAGTTCTGCCCAGGGGTTCAATCAGGACGCCATTGTTCGGCAGAGTCTCATTGACAGCCGGGTGCCTTTGGAGTACACACTTGGAGCGTTGGAGCTATTTCTGAAGCATGCTTATACCCGTTACCGCGATCAGACTTACTGTCAGAAAACCGGCGTGTATTGGGGCCTTGTTTATTATTTGTCAGCCTTGTCCCTCCCTCTTTTTCAAACACGCT
>CAYVTN010000140.1:0-7631 GCA_964454395.1 uncultured bacterium
ACGAGGGAAAGAGCAACATTAAAACCGCATATAAAATAATGCTCGACACCTTTGCAGCCACGTGGATCACCAACGGTTCGAGCGCCACGGTCTTTATCGACGGCTATGCGAGCACGGTCGGCGCGCAATCAATCAACTGGAAGCTTTCCTGTAAGCGCGCTGAAGCGGTTAAAGACTATCTGGTAACTAAAGGTGTGTCTGCCGGTAAAATAATCCTTATCGCCCACGGGGAATCCACGGAATTTTCTTCCACCGTTGGAAAAGAGAATCAACGCGTTGTTGTCAGCAGTTTGGCCGAACCTACCCCTGCTGCGCCTCCGGCGGCGGTGCCGCCCCAGCCCACGCCCTTATCCCTGAAAAGTATAAAATTTACCAGTGACCATGGTGTGATGAAAGACAACAATACCAATTGGGCGAATACAGGCAACGTATTGGAACCGGAGTGGATAACAACGCCTCTGCAAAACAAATCCATCTCGCAAACCAGAAGTACGAGATTGGTTGCTGATGTAACGGTTAATGTTGGTCCTGCAGGCAAACCATTTGATCTCATCGGTACCGGGATCAACGGACCGGATACCAGTTTTAAGAAAACAGGAAATACCTCCACCGGTGCTGATCAGGTGATCACCGTAACCGCCGATGCCAATTTGCCGAATGTCGTATCGCGACTGCTTAGATATATTGTCTGGAAAATAAAAACCGGTGGTAAAGAGATCGTTGCCGGCTTTTCAGGGCCGCATAAAATATATGTGACTTATGGGAGCCCGTCCGGAGGGGTGACCGAAAAAAGAATGCAATGGTCTTGCCGTAAGGCAGGTGGCCAGAACACGCCTGAGACTATAGCCGACAAAATTCAATTGGGCGTATCCTCGGACACGGCTTTCGGAGGCGGCGGTACGGACGAATGGAATCTTCTGGCCGGCGGATCGGGGGATTGCGATAACCAAGCGCGTTTAATGAGAGATGCCGTTCAACTATTGGGCAGCAGTCCGGCAACGGTTGAATTGGTCAGAGCATCCACCAATGCGGGCGCTGGAAACTGCCTTGATTTGGAATCCAAATGGGTTATATTTTCAGGTACGCGATATCTTATAATGGACTTTACTGTCGGCCCGGGCCACAATTGGAATGCTTATGAAGGCACATGCAAAACAGCCGGACATTTTTATGCCATCACGCCTCGTTTGAAAGCCACGGATGATTACGATATGTTGAAAAAACTTAGCTGTGAACAATACTGGGTAAAGTCACCGGTGCCTCCGGGTAATAGCGGTTGGGGTGTTACGGCCTCATATTCTTTGGTGCCAAAACCATAAAAGAAATGAGAGATCGGTGCAGGCACTTTTTTCAGTTTCCTATGCCCGCAGTTGCTGTGTGAGCATTTTATGCGAAAGGCCGGGAAGGCGTTTGCGTAGTTCGTTGAAACGGTGCGTTTTGTCATGATCCGGAAAAAACAGTATCAATACTACGATAGAAATGCTTTGGGCCTGACCGGCAAGGAGAACCTCGGACAAATTAAGACAACGATTTTTAAAAATGTTAAGGGGATTGAAAAATTCCAATTGATCAAAGCGCTTTGGATGGCGCATTGATCCAAGTTCCGGCAAAGATCGCAGCCCACACCATTCGATATCCAAAAATATTATTGATTATACCTGCCTTAAGTAGTCTGGTTTTATCCAAATTCGGCAAGAGATTGTTTGCCAACAGTAAGCGATCTCTTGCCGCTTCCGTAATGCTCCGCCTCAAATAATATCTTGAAATGAAGGCATGGTATTAAAAGGCTGCTATAACAGCTTTTTTTGACGGTTTTTTTGCAGCGATTAATTGGCACCGCTATTGCTTTTATTATTCATAGACTATGCAAATCGGGGGGGGCAATATGCTTGAAGTTGAAAACATGAGTGGATTTGGTGCTGGAGTTCAAATGTTCAACTACATGGAATTTCGATTAATTCTATTGTTTTCTTGTTTTTTCCTGATAGAATATTTATTAGATATAATTTGTATATAAAAATCAATAAATCACAAGCAATGCCACCCGGTTTTCTTGTTTATTTGCAAGCCCCACCCTGAAATTAGAGCTGTAGTTTTACCTTTGCATTTTTTATTTTTTTATTTTTTGAATGTAAAAGGTGAACAATGTCTACTCTTAAAAGTGGAAAAAGTCCGGCCGACAGGCGTCAACCTCTTCGAGGTTGGTTCATATCTCTTCGTAAGCCCTGCCGGCGGTTTTGGGTCCGGCTTCTAACCTTCCTGCTTGCATTTTTGTTTATCTTTCCCCCTATCTCTTGGACATTGGATCCCGGCAATTATGCGGCAGCCAACCACGGCCTGGTTTTTAACCAACAGCCGGTTACTATTCCTCGCGCTCTGGGTTCCATCAGCAGCACTTTTCAAGGCGATAACCGCTTGGTCATATGCATCCAGGACCTGCATTGCAATTTTGAGGTCCAGCAAAACATCGCGGGCTTGATTGATCATCTGGTGCGGCGCTATGGGCTGGGATTGGTGGGGGTGGAAGGCGCACAAGGCACCATCAATGTTTCCAAGCTGGCCACATTTCCGGTGCCGGCTGTCAGGAAAGCGGTGGGACGGTATTTTTTACAGGAAGGCAGG
This sequence comes from uncultured bacterium, assembly GCA_964454395.1. Classification (GTDB taxonomy): domain Bacteria; phylum Oederibacteriota; class JAAXVQ01; order JAAXVQ01; family JAUVAV01; genus CAVQBK01. The sequence goes on from CAYVTN010000140.1 coordinate 2,623, forward strand.
ATCAACGGGCCGGAATATTACACAGCGGTCCTCAACCCGGCCATCGCGCTTGAGGGCATGGAAGTCGACCGGGATTATCAGACCAGCCTGCAATGCGTGCGGCAGTTTTTGAATAGCGAGAGCCTGGGGTTGATCTGGGATCTCCGGCAAGCCCTGGAACGTCTGCGCGTGAACCTCCGCTCCAACCCGGATAAGCAGGCGGTCGACGAGCAACTGCGGCGTTTGAACATCGTGGAGCACATCCTGTGCATTTCCGCCTTGCCGGGGGAGGTGGCCGAATATCGGCATCATCCGGAATTTTTCCAGGCCAATGCTTTCATGGCATTCCTGCAACCCCGAAGTTCCGAGGCGGAAATTTTCCTCGATGATTGTTTCAGACTGAACACTTATCTTCCGGCTGCCCTGGAATTCTACCGGTTCGCGGACCGGCGCAGCCGCAATTTTGCACGGAATATTTTGCAAAACATGGCACGCCGGAGAACGCGTTTGGCTGTTTTGGTCACCGGCGGGTACCATAGCAATGAAATTTTAAACCAACTGCAGCAAGAGGGCGTCTCCTGCCTGATGGTGAAACCGCGTCTGACGCACCCCCGGGTTGACAATCCCTATTTTTCACTGCTGATGGGGCGCAAAACAGCCCTGGACAAACTGCTGACCAACCGCCAAACGCTTCTGGGCCTGCCCCTTAATTTTCCTTCCGAAAGCCGGCTGGATCCAAATCAGGTGGCGGACTTCCGCGAAAAGCTGGACCTTACTCTCAAAGAGGCGCTGCCCGCCAGTTTGGATGCCTCCGGCCGCATGACGCTTGCTCAGTTGCAGGCGGCCTGGATTCAAATCATTGCCAAATACCCGGAAAACGATCCAAAAATTAAGATAGCTTGGAAACGGGCCCACTCCAACGAAGCTCGCGGCATTTTCCTGCTGCCGTTTGACGATCTGGGTGTCACCGCACTGATCCGGCCTGCTTCGGCTGCGCCGGCGAAGCATGTCACCATATACTGCGGAAAGTTCGAAGCTTTCCTTCTGCCGAATGAGATGGCCCAAGCCAACCAAGCTGAATATCTCGCGCGGAATCTGCCGGCCGAGGTCAAGTGGTTGCTTGCGCATATCCGGGCCAAGGTCCGGCAAGGAGCCGTGTCATTGGCGCGACGAAGTTCCCGGACCGAGGAAGCCGTCGTGGCCTGGGCGCGCGCAGCGGGCCGGAATGTGATCAGCCAAGAGGGAACACTTTTCGAAATCCCCTTCCTCAATCGGACGCCGGGATCACAGCCGGTGTCGTGGCTCGGCGCGGTCTTTCTACTCAAGAACTTTTTGATGCTTTCACTGGTGCTTGGTGTGGTCTACTTCGCCTGGAAAATTTACCGGATCTTAACACAAAGCTTTTTGATTACCCTGGATGGATCAGACCAGGCCGGCAAGCGGGAAATTGGCATTGCCCTATCCCGGCAATATGGCTGCGGCTTCGTGGATGTAGCGCTTATTTACCGCGCCCTGGCTTTGAAAGTTTTACAAAAAAAGCTGAATATAGATTCACGGCAAATATTCGAAACCCTGCGCAAAACCAATCTCCAATTTGGTACGGTGAATTATAAGACCGGACGCCAGAAAATTTTAATGGACGGCAAAGATATTTCCGAAATGGTGGGGCCGACTATTCGTGGCAGGGATTCGATAGAGTTGCAGATAATCGCCTCGCAATTGGGCAGGATTCCTCAACTGGAGCAGCAGGTCAAGCGGAGGCTGCTCCAGATGGCCGGCCGCGGTATGCTGGTGGTGGTCGGCCAAAACACGGGGAACCTTCTTGGCCGCCGTGTCCGGGCCAAATTTTACGTGGTCGGCGATTTAAAGGCGCGGACAGAACATTTGTTGAAAATGAACTTGACCCATACCCCCACCCAGATGGATTTGACGCATGCAGTGGAGGCCATCAAGCGAAATGGAAAGCGGGAGCAGCCTGCCGGGACCGTCACGGACACGCCCTATGCTGATGCCGTGCTGATCGACACCACCCGCATGGAGCGTGGGGAAGCCATTAGCAAGGCAAGCTCCATACTGGTGGAACGATCCTCCCGGTGGTACCCGGTTCGTGAATGGTGGCAACGAACTTTTAGGCAAGTTCCCCGGATGCTGGACCGGGCGGAAGGCGAGGTCGTCAAACGGCAATGGTTTAAAAGCCGGAAGGCCTTGTGGGTCGTTAAGTCCGATGTCGATTACCTTAAGGTGCTCAACCGGATCTATCGCAAGCCGTTGATCAATTTAGTGCTGGCAGACATCAACCGGTTTCGCTTGGAAGGCCTCCGGCAGCCCGGAATCCGCCGGCTGACCAAAAGCGCGGTCAGCATTCTCGATAGCGGGGATGAAGCCACGGCTTTGCTGAATGGAAACCTGACGCCGGTTCAGGTGCGAAGGATTGCGGATACCATGCGCCGGTGGGTTCGCGATCAATTCCGCAATGGCTACCGAATTCTCGATCTTGACGGGTTTTCCGACACCCCCCAAAATCGCGCCGCGCTGGAAGCCATCTGTTCGCAAATGAACACCGAACGGCCTTTTATGCTGCGCGCCGTCATTGATTCGATTAACGGCACGCAATTGTTGTGGCGGCTGGGAGATGTGAAGTATATTCCGAAAGCGCAACTCGCTGACTTGAAAAAAAGAGTCAAGCAAGCCGGTCTGGGCCAATTGGCGCTTTTGGATTTAACGCCAGAAGTGCACAAACGCATGAGCCCGGAAGCACTCGCCCGCTTAAGGCCGGATGACCTGGAAGCTCTGGCCGGCGGAGCCCTATGGCCCAGTCCCACGATTTCCGTTGGCTTCGCCAAATCCACCCGGGCATTTCCTCCGAAGCAGATGAATGAGCTTCAGCAGAAACGCCGCCAACTCCACTTGACCCGCGCGGCCGTCATCCGATGGATTGACGTCACGGAAAAAATGGCTTCCGATTTCCTGCACCAAGCCAAGCAGGTTCCGGGAAAGAATGCCGTGGCTGGCGATGATCTGAGAAGCCCTTTGCCATCCAAGGCCTCCAGTACCGGGCCCAGCATTCTGGATTCCAATCTGAAAGATCTCATCATGTCCGAGCTCCAAAAATACGAGGATAACCGTTTGCTCAAGGACAACCAGGGTTATCCGCTCTACGATGGCTTGGTGTCATGGGCGCTGAGCAACGCAGGATTGCGGCAAAGCGTGACTGAAACTCTGGAAGTGCTTCAAAAGCAGCCTACCTTTGATCCCCAGGTGTTTGTGGCACGGGCACCGTCAAGTATAGGGCCCGATAAAATCCAGATCGTGGTGGTCATGCCGGATCAAACCTACATGGTGGAATTGGAAGGCCGCTACTATGGGCACTTTGTAAAGCCGGCCTTGAAGAGTTTAATGGATTTGACGAATGGAAAGGACGGCGGAAGTTCCGGGGAAAAGCTCTTGAAAGCCGGGATGCTGCCGAAGGTTCGAGCCGCAATGGCCGGTTATCAGGTGGCCGAAGAAAACGGCCGCCGGTTTTACAATTTTTCCATTCTGAATAATTTAGTTCATTATACCGCGGGCGACGAGATGATTCTTGCACCCCAGTTTATTCTCAATGATCCTGCCTGGAAAGCGCCGTTTCTTCAAAAAATCCAAGCTCAAGGCGGCGGTCCCGGGGCGGCGGTGGCTTTTTTGATCACCTTTTTAGAAAAACGCGCGAATTCCGATTACAACAATTCGGTAAAGATTTCCCCCACGGCGGTTTGGAGCAGCATGCCGACCCGGCAGGTCCGCGAACAGGGTCTTGGCGCCCTGTTCCGGGAAACCGAGATTGCCAATCTGGTCAGCCAAGAACGAATGGAAGGCTATTCTGATGCCATGCTTGGTAAAGCCCGCGTCATGCTCCAAGAACGTTCCGTGCAGGCCTTGATAGAGAAGCTGCAGACGTTCTCGACGCTGCCCGAAACCCCGGCCGAGCCTGCCCCGAAATCGCTGGCATTGCTCCGAAGGATTACTCTTGGTTTACGCTCCCCGGCCGCCATGTCCATGGCCAGCGCGGCGCTGTCCTTGGGGGTTTGGGGTAGTGTGGCGGCTTTTGCCGGAGAATGGAAGCTTTGCGCCGCTGCGGGCATCATTTACGGCGCGCAGCTTTGGCTGATCATCCACACCTACCACCGTTATCAAGCGGAACAGGGATCCAGGGCGGTTTCGCTCTGGGCCTGGATCCGGGCCACGGGCGGCATGGCGGCCAATGTCCACGGTGGTTGGAATCCGGACCTGGTGCCATATGCAAATGAATTTACCCGGACCTGGTTCAACCTTCACGAAACCGCCGAACAATGGGTGGCGCGGGTACTACGATTCGAGGAAATCCGGTGGCTGGGGCCGGCGCTCAACCACTTGACGGCCTCGCTTTCCGACGCGCTGACAGCATTGGTCGCCGCGGCGCGATTACTGAAGCAACGCATTTTTGTTCAGAAGAAGAGGCACCGTTTGCTGCACCGGCGCCAACGGCGAAGCTTGTGGCAGTCGGCATGATGCCGGGCATTCCATGCTTGTACTTTTTGCGCCGCTTTTTTAATATGGTGTCGTCATTGCTTCTTCTTCTCCTCTGGGAAGACACCCTTAAAGCGGGCACCTGGGGGGATTGATTTAACAGAATAAGGTACCGCGCCCTCCTCTAAGCCCTTCCCACCAGGAGGGGAATATGTATTGTCACTGTTTTATTAAGCCCATTTTCTTAATCAGCTTTTCTTCTATGCCGGCCCCATTATTGGCTCTCAACAGTAAGAAATAAACACCATTGGCCGGATTACCCACATATTCTTGATGTGCATACTTGCCCGGCTCCGGGCAGTTTACGTCAAAGCTTAATCTGAATTGATGATTGGGGCTATACATCTTGACCTTGATTCTAGGAGCCTGTCGGACTTTTTCGTTTGATGATATGGTATAATAACGAAGTTTCCCCCTTTTGCAAAGGGGGACCAAGGGGGATTTGATAAATGATTTTAACCTGCCATCGCGGCCTCAAACGAAACTCG
>CAYVTN010000141.1:0-7617 GCA_964454395.1 uncultured bacterium
GCCATCAGGTTTCATTTTTTAAGCTGAACCGGCGAAGAATGTCCCGATCTGTTGTAAATGCCGTGGCGAAGGCCGCCTTCGCCTTTGGGGCAACATGTTCTTTTCTGGCTCAATGACCGTGGGCGTCATCCGTTTGATTTTCATCCACAACCACGTTATTGCGCCACTAAGGATAAACGGCAGCACAACGATGAGAATATGGTCCAAATCATTTCTTGCCGGCCCGGGCAGCAATTCCGCGGCCTGCAATGGTAACGATGGTCCGAAAAACAACGCAGCTGCAATCGCCATGATCCCGGCCAGGCTTGCAACCTTTGCTGCCTTCAAATGACGGGCTGCTTGCGGGTATTCCGGTTTGCAAAAGTGCGATGTCAAAAAAGCCTCATACTGATCATCGGCGATTGCTGCTTTTTGACCAGGAGGGGAGAATGTCAGGGTGGCCATTGCCCCTGTTTTTATAAGGTTTTTTCGGGTAAATGATCCAAGAAAAAATTCCTTCATCGTGCGGTGTACCATGTCAAGACCCAAGCCGCTGCCGCCGGTTTCTTTTCGGGTGGTATTTCCCCGCCGCGGGGTTTCTCGATCAAGTATTTTTTGCGGATACCCCGGACCGGTATCGGTTACTTCAATCTTATCCTTTGTAAAAAGAATGGTGATCTTGTTTGCTTGACCGGTTGAATTTTCTTCATTTTCCAAAATGGCATTTTCCGAGTTTTTCACTAAATTCCTTAGCATGACCATCAGCAGGCCGTAATTTCCATACCTGACTTGGGATGATTCCAAAAAATGCCGCTCAGCCTTGACCTCGATTTCAACCCATCCTTTGTTTTTTTCCATTCTCTTTTTCACCAGATAATAGGCCAGGCGCATATCCAGGCTGGATGGCGCCGTCTTTTCTTCAAACATATAAGCATCGGAAAAGATATCTTTAAGCAGGACGATGTTTAAATAACTCTCATTAATAAAATCAATCATATATGGATCATCAATGTTGCCGCTTTTCAGCATTTTTTTAAATTTTTCTATTGGCGCCAGCATATCAGCCACCATCTTGTTTAAACCGGCGATATAATAAAAAAACAAGGCTTGCTGCCATTGTTCCAGCAGCGTTCTTTTCAATTGTTGGCCAGTGGTGTTGTTTAATTGAAAACTCATGAAATGCCGCAATTTATCAGGAATGGATTCATATAGTTGAGCTTCCAGATGATTATATTGCTCCAATTCATTCTCTTGATTCCTTTGTTCCGTAGCCCGCTCCGGCTCATCCTTTTGCTTTAAAATGGCTCTTAATGAGGCCGCCGCCCCAAAGAGTTTAAGAAACCGCCTGGCCTGGGGACGAATCTCTTCTGCGTAGTTTAATGCTTCCTTTCGTGTCCGGGGGTCTTCGATTTTACTCCAAATGTCTTCCATCCCTAATTCTTCTATTGGCTCTATATAGCTGGCCATTAGATTGCTTAGATCATGCCCGATTCCCTGGGCGGTATGATTCAAATTGGGTAACTTCATCCCGAATGCTTCAAAATGCCTGATGGCTTTAACGGGCGAGCTTTCAAAAATTTGCCGTGCAAACTGAATTTTTTCCTGGTTGGACATGTCATCAGCAACCTTGGCCCAGTCAATGGTTCCTTTTGGGATTTCAGCAGGCGTTGTTGATACGCGAGCCGTTGCTTTCCCGAACCCAGAAGTTGACCATGCCGGCTGTACAGAAAGAATGAACAAGCTGAAAAAAAATTCCGGTGTTGCACTATCCCCCCGGGTTGCCCGGTAAACCCATAACGCTCCCGGCAATATCCATAAACCTGCTATTATCCATTTTTTCCAAAGACTTGGCTCTGGTGCTGTTGGCGTGCTTAAAAAAGACGGAATGTCGCCTTGCGGAACGTTTTCCGCCACGTCATAGACCCGCTTGTCTCCCATAGGTTGACTTTCCAGCGTCCGATACGTGCAATGAATGGATTGCGGACGAAGAATAATTGCAAAAGTTGTCTTCTTTATTTGGTCTTTCATACGAACAGCACAAGCATATAGCCGGCTATTGATTGCTATGTCATTCCAATCGATGACCACACTTTTTGGATCTCGCGGCCAGTGCTTCAAAATGGCCAGAAAGCGCTTTTTCAGGTGCAACTTGGCGATGCTGAATTTGTTTTGTTCCAGAATGTTTTCCAGGGTAAACAGCTTGACCACTGTTTCCATCAGCCTTCGCATGGCCGGCTTATTCAGCAAACTGGCGGGCTTGAAATATTGTGCCTCCTGGCTCAGGATTTTTTCCAAAGGCGTGTTCTGCTGACCGAGCAGGGCGAAATAAGGATTGGCATCGTCCTGTTGGGAAAACCGGGGCCGGACCGATATAAAGGAAATATTTTTTTGCTTCAGGGTTTGTTCCACCAGAGCCGTATGAAAACCGCCGGCCACCAAAACCGCCAACGGTTCCCGCGACGCTGTCATACAGCGCAGCATATTTTTCACAAAGGATTGAGAACGTTGATCGGCCAGGGCGTAAAAGCGATCCGCGGCCGCCAAATAGCCTCGGAGTCTGGTCAACGACTCTGTTAAATAAGGATGATTTGAATGAATTAAAGCCGATTTAGCCAGCAGTGACAGGATAGGGGTTCTTGAAAATTCCCGCGCATGAGCGCGATAATATTGCAATTCCTTGGCCGTGGCGCTGACGGAGACCATTTTCTCGGCAATTTGCAGTAAATAAAAATAATGGTCCAGTTCGCGTTCCTGATTTTTTGAATACATAGCCTCCCGGAGCGCTTTTTCCAACTTCGCCATTTCCTGCATTGGAGCAGAATGATCCCCGGCATTGGCCCGGCCGGCTGTGTTCAATTGTTTGAAATTGCTTAAAGGCCAATGTTGCCGGCGCGTCATTTTTTTAAGAAACCGGGCATAGGCCTTTAGGGACAGTTTGTTACGGCGGAATTGTCGCATCCGGGTATCCAGTTCAAGCAATTGCGGGGAATAAAACACGGGCTTCAATTCTTCCAGGGCTTGTAACAGGTCCTGGCAAATGCCGAAACTTTCGTTATTAAAAAATGCTTCCAGACTCCTTTTTTCATCTTTATAAAGCCCGGCGGATTCAATGCCTTCCAGTCTGAGGGGATAATGACAACATTTTCCCTGATTTGTTTGATTGGGAAAGAGGATAGCAGGCTGACATTCACCGGTCGGCTGTCACCTTCCACCCCGACCACTCTTAAATTGGCAGCTTGTGCCAATCTTTTCAATATGCCTGCGATATGGCTTTGCACCTCGTACTGGCAGTGGATATCCTGAATAAAGACAACTGTTTGATTGCCATGACCTGCATAATGCTTGGTAATTTGGCCCAAATTCGACGGGATATTAACCTCGGCTTTATGGAGCAAGGACAGCTGATGAGTATTCTCCTTGTCAGCGCCTTCCTGAAAAGGCAACCCGTCAAAGGCGAATACCAGGTAGGGTAATATTAACAGTAAAATTAAAGAAACGCTTGTTAGGCGAGTTCGTATTTTCAGCTTAAAGCGTTTTATGGGCCGTGGTAAGTTGGTTTTCCGGATAAGTTGTATGACTTTACTGCCAACAGCATGCATTTAACTACTTCCATTCTTTGCATCAGAATGTTTTACTTTGCATCGCAGGATTATATGAATGTGGTGGGATTTGAGGCGTAGAAACAGAGAAGATTAAAATGTTATGAATCATTAAAATTATAATTTATAATTTTAATACATTATTTAACATATGTACAGGCAGAGAGGCAATAAAATTCGGAAATACGCCGATAATTCTTTCCGTGAAAATTATGCCGGGAACAGCCATCCAAAGGGCAAAGCGAAAATATTACCACCAAGCATCCTGGCTGTGTTGCCATCAAACAAGATTATGGAATGGACCAGGGGATTCTTTTTTGGCAGGGAAGCGTGAAAAGCGGTCAGGTCTTTTAAATCGCTTTGGCTGCGTGACCGGTACCCAGCCACTTTTTTGCCCTTTTTTTGCCCAATTATTTTGAAAATAATCCCGATAATGCTTCGATTTGAAACATATAATATTGGAAATTAAATCTATTTTTATTTTTCTTTACTCATCATTTTGATTGCAACGATCATACCCTGTATACTTTAATGAATCAGACTTTCTGAAAAGAATTATTTTAAAGAATCTAAACATCTTTTTAAAAAAAATTCGGGGTATATAGCTTTGCGACTAGCGATAAAGACGGTGACCAATTTAATAATCCTTTCCATGCTATTACCCTATCTAACCTGGGCTTTTGATGGTGTTAATTACGTGGCCGCACAACCGGGTGTGATGACGCTTGCCTATCAGGGCAAAAGCCTGAGCATCCCCGCCAAATTTGGCGCTACAATCAAAGCTCATCAAGCCCTGGGAAAAACCGTGATCTGTATCCAGGATCTTCATTGCAATTATGAAGTGCAAACCCATATCAAAGACATCATTGCTTATTTGGCTAAAAAGTATCAGCTCAAGCTTATTGCCCAGGAGGGCGCCATAGGCCGGGTGGATACCAGCATCATCAGTGATTTCCCCAATGCTAAAATCAAGGCTGCGGTCAGTGATTATTTTATGAAGCAGGGCAGGTTGACCGGGGCGGATGTCTATGCGGCCAATAGTAAAAGACCGGTGGCCTTGGTTGGCCTTGAGGATAACCGGCTTTATCAAGAAAGTTTGGACACGGTTCATGGCTTTTTAAATGCGGAAACCCAGGGTTATATCTATGATCTGCGGGATGCTTTGGATGAGATTAAATCAAAAGTTTATACCGGCCGGCCGCTCAAACGGCTTGAAGCCAAACGCCAAGCCTATCGTCAAGGCGGTTTGGATGTTTACAATTATTTTTACTTCCTGAAATCCATGGCCAAACGGCTGAAAATCAATTACCAACAATACAGCGCTTTGGCCAATTTAGCCAAAACCCAACCCAACCGATTGGCCGACAGTATAGACCGGCCGGCTTTGGATAAAGAATTGGATCAATTGGACCAACAGTTGAGACAGGCCGTCTATACGATTAAAGCGGAAAAGCAAGCGGATCAATTATCCAGGCGACTGGAAATCATGGAGAAATTATTTAACATATCGGTCACGCCGGAAGAATTAGCCGAATTTAAACAAAATAGAGCTGAGTATAACCTTCAAGCCTTTATTGATTTTATTGCCAAGCATCACGCTGACCATGGTTATCTGTTGGACCAAGACGTTTTGAAGTTGGATCAACAGCTAAAAAAAGTGGCGTATTTTTATCAATTAGCCGAAGCTAGGAGCATCAAATTTGTAGACAACTTGGAAAAGTGGATGGACGAAACCGGTGAGACCCTGGCGGTGATGGTCAACGGCGGATTTCATGCACAAGAAGTGCAGGCGGAGCTGGCCAAGCGGCAGTTCAGCTATTTATCGGTCAGGCCGCAGATGACCAAGTGGGATGTGATCAATCCCTATTTTGACATTCTCCAGGGCCGCAAGCTGCCGATTGAGAAACTGCTGGAGAAAAATCAGAACATCCTTGCCACCAGGGAGTATTTGCAAACCGGCCTGCAATCCTTGCGTGTCTTAGGCCAGTTTTTGGCTAATTTAGGCGTGGCGCATCAAATCGATTTAACACCCTATACCCCCCTGCTGCGGAAATACGGCATTACGCCGGCTGAGCCCATTTCGCGGCAAGCAGCAAAAAAGCAGGGCTTGATCATTCCACTGGGCGATTACACGCTTATGAGGGGAGAAAAAGAAGGCCGGGCTATTTTAATTTTAACAGGTGCTGAGTCCATAGCAGATTTGGGTGAAAAAGCAAATTATATTTCCACACCCATAAATGGATCTTATATGGCGTGGTTTGATGGAGAGGATGCCTACAAGGCAGCCATGAATGAAAGCAGAAAATGGCGTGTAAAGCTGCCTGCCTGGTGGAGGGCCAAAGTGGATGCGGTGATGATGGCCCCGGTCAGGGAAGCGCCGGAAAGGATTCGGCAGGATGTTGAAGCATTTTTAAGACTACATAACTATAAAGACGGCTGGCTTGGCAGAATGCAATACGGGGTTCGCAAAGCAGGAGTATCTTTAATGTTCGGCCTTTTACCCGCCACAATCACCTTGGGATTGTCCATCATAGGGATTGTTTACCTGCAGCCGGAAGCAATTAACATTTTAGCATGGACAGGCAGTATGCTGCTTTTAGCCATCATCATGATTGGACAAGTCAACCGAAATGTGCTGAGGCCAGTTTATGCAGGAATGAATAGAACCATGGGCGGTGTTTTAACAGTTAAAAACACTGCTATTACTTGGGCTATTGCTCTAAATGATGGCGTGGCTAAAGGTGTTCATAAGGCATGGAATACCGTTATGCCAAGGATGTTTTGGTTATCAATGGAGGGTGATGCTGGCAAAGGCTCAGATAACGTAGGTGTTCGCCAAGATTCCACGATAAAGTTTTATCCACGGCCGATTGTACAGCTGGCACAGCGGGAGGGTATACTTGATGAGAATGCCCGACTTGTAGCTGACTATACCTTATCTGATATTGATAGGCTGAGGGAGGCACCTCGGCAATGGGATCCAGAAGCCACATTTATTTACTACAAAACGCGAAACAATGTAGTTGAGGTCAGGACATTCGATGGCGAAATTATAGCACTAGACCAATATAGATTTTCTGTAGCCTATTTAAATAGAAGGCTTCAAAAAAGCGAAGGAGAGATGACTACGATATTAACTGCTGGAGAATTAAATTCATATATAGACATGCAGACGAGGACAGCGACGAGGACAGCGACCAAACAATTAGAAAAAATGCCAGCATCCTCTATTCGTATTGAAGTGGAGAGCCTTGGTGGAGAAGGGGCGGTGTCATTGCCGCGAACCGCATTCTTGTTGGCACTCAAATTTGAAAGAATCGTATTAGATTCCCAAGATAAATGGAGATGGACGGTAGGAGGCATTGAGGCAGATTACCGGAAAAACATGCAATTGTATTTAATAGAAGACGCGCTTGAAACCTATTTTGAAGATCAGACACCAGCAAATCTAGATAGCTTAAATACCATCTTAGGAAGTGCTCCCAAAGATCAATATCACATATCCAGACAGCAATTGGGGAGATATAAAATTAAATTAGGATTTTATTCGTATACTTTTGAATTTAAAAAGGATGACATACAAGTTTCTCGCGGAAATGAGAGAGCTACCGTCACAAATTCTTCTTTTGAGAAAAATATTTTAGATATTATAAAAGCGAGCAATAAAGAGCATGCCCAAGCAATTGAGGGATGGCGAGCATTTGAAGTGACGCCCGAAGCTAAAGCTGATTTAAGGGCGGCGGCTGAAGAAGAGGAGGGGATAGTTCCTTTGCATGCTCTGCTCGGGGATGACGTTTCTTATGTAAATCCTGAAGTTGCTGCTTTTATGCTGGATAATGGTCTGATTTTTCAAAAAAAGCCGCATCGAGAATGGTATTTAGCGCCCGCCGTTGTTGGTGAGAATCTTATGAGATCCGTTGCTGAAGAACTCCTGGAATTAATCAGCCAGGCGACGCAAGCTTTTGAAGAGACTGGCCAACAAAATCAAGCCTATGCGTTATTAAATCAAAAATTACGGGACGCAATTCAGGGACAGGAA
>CAYVTN010000142.1:0-7216 GCA_964454395.1 uncultured bacterium
AAAGGCGACGTTCCTTTTTTCATAATCGCGCACCACCGAGATCAGGGGCGAATTGAATCCAGCACAGGCCAAGTGGCTCTCCCATTCGGGCAGGGTCAAACAGCCTCCAAAACAATCGGCTTGGGCCTGGGGATCGCGGCGGATGGCCTCGGGCAAAGGCTCCAGGGTGACCGGCTCGGCAATCACCGCCGTGGCGCCCCATTTTAGCACCCGGTAAATCTCACGCACAACCCTAAGTTTGTCCCGGCTGTGGTTGAGGCTGCAATCCGCCACAACCCAGTCCATGCTGATATCGGCAAAGGGCAAATCCTCCATGTTTCCCTCCACCCACTGCACCCGCCCTTGCAGGTCAAGGAGGCGGGCGTGTTCCAGCATGGCCGGGGTGGCATCGAGCCCGATCGGCCGGACGCCGGCCGTCTCTTCAGCCAGACTTCTGAGCAGGGCGCCTTGGCCGCACCCCAATTCCAGCAATTGCTGACCGGGCTGCAGATTGATATGGCGGCGCAGGCCGGGGGAACAGCTCAAGCAGGCGTCTTGCTGCGCCAGTGCAGTATAGCGGGTTTGCAGGGGATCAGGCATGGGGACCTCGGAGGAGCCATCAAGTATATTAGCTTATTATTATATTATTATCTACTTGTCAAGTATTTTTATAAGAAATCCGACTTTGGCCAATTTGCTTCTTCGAGCCAACAAGCAGGTTCGCGGAACATGTAGGGAACGGTCGCGACCGTTCCCTACAATATCACCCAGCCGTTTAAATTTTTATCACCAATGCCTGCTTTGAAAAGCTTAGTCGTCAAGGCCCAACCACAACCTCATCCCGATCCGAGGGCCCGAAAAAGCTGCCAAAGCGTCCCTTTTACATAATATTCATAGCGGTAGGGGTAAATTGGTCAAAGTCGGGTAAGAAAAATAATGCGATGGGTCAGCGCCGCCGTACGGCCACCAGCGTGATGTCATCCTCCTGGGATTCCATGTACTCCATGGCGGATTTCAGAATCTTTTGCAGCAGCGTGTCGCAGGACTCGCCGGCCTGGGCGCGCATCACCTCTTCCAGACGCTGCACCTGATATTGTTCGCGCGCGGCATTGCGGAGTTCCACCACACCGTCCGTATAGAGCAACATCAGATCTCCCGGTTGAAGCATCACTGTCCCGGTCTTGGTCATTTTCTCAATCTCCGGTTTAATGCCCAGCCAAATCCCTTCGGTTTGAATCTCCTCCACCAAGCCGCTGGCCGCCCGGTAAATCAGCAGGCTTTCATGACGGCCGGCATAGGTGAAGCGGCCCCCGCCTTCGTGGCACAAAGCCACAAAGGTCATGTATTCATTGGCCTGCAGCCGGTTGCGGATATTGTCATATAAAGTTTGATTGAGCGCGATGATCAATTGCTTCGGATCCATGCCCGGCTGATGCACCAGGCTGTTGGTCATGGACTGAGCCATCATCATGATCAGCCCCGGTGTGACCCCATGGCCCGTGACATCACCCACAAAAAACCACTCCCGGCCCTGCGGATCGCGCATGTAGTCAAAATAATCGCCGCCCACTTCCTCGGCAGGCTGCATCAGGCCTGCAATTTCAAAATGAGGGTTGTCGTAGTTCTTGGGCAGAATGGCCGTCTGAATTTGTTGGGCCAGTTCCATTTCCCGCTCCAGCCGCTTTTTTTCCACCATGTCCTTCGCCAGCGTGGCGTTTTCTATGGAAATGGCAGCCTGGGTCATGAGCACGTTGAGCACTTCCAAATCTTCCTCATTAAAAACATCGCTGACCAGGGGATTATCCAGATAGCACACCCCGATGGTCTGCTGATGATGCACCAGAGGGCTGGCCAGAATGGACTTTAAATTTTGGCTGCGCACATCCTCAAACCCTTGCAGGCGCTCGTCCTCCACGGCATTGGCGGTCAGAATATAGGTCTGGGTGTCGAGGACCAGTTGCACAATGGAGCGAGATACCCCCGCTTCTGATTCCGGCAGGGATTGATTTTGCTCCGACCCCTGCTGCGCCACATTGACCAGATCGCCCGTGGGTTTATCCTTGAGGAATAAATAACCCCGCTGGGCGCCCGTAATGGCCGTGGCCTTGTCAACCACTGTTTCCAGAAGCAAATCCAGATCCAGAATGGAGCTGATGCTCTGGGAAACGTCAATAATGGAAGCCAGGCGGTTGCGGTTGATAATTTTTTGCGAAATGCTTTGTTCAGTTTCCGGTATATCCACCATGGCTTTGATCCGTTCCATATACACTGAAGAATGGATGCTTTCAAAGCAGCGGTAAGCCAGCTGCAACTGCACCTGGGCTTCGTCCTTGTGTCCGATATTTTTTAAGTACAACCCATACTCATAATGACTCCGTCCCTGTTCGTAAACCCGCTCCAGTTTTTCCTGGTGGCGGATGCTGGTTTCAAAGGTTTGCCGTGCCAGCTTGGCCTGTCCTTTCAACCCGTAATACTGGGCCATGACCCGCAGGCTGCAGCCGAAGCTTACCGGCCAGGCTTTATTTTTTTGCACCGCTGTTCTGCAGACCTGACCGATTTTACTCAGTGCTTGCCGCCTGGCCGCCTTGCTGTTCTTGTCGCCCGCCTGCTGTTGATATTCGCGCAGAAGCAGTTCGGCCACATAGTTGTACACATAGACCGTATAGGTTTTGAGGAAATGATTTTTTTCATAGAGGGCCTTGGCTTCCATAATGAAGGCCCGCGCTTTCTCCAGCACGCCCTGTTCCATATAAACCTCACCGAGCATGAAGCACAGCTTGCATTGCAAAAAGGCCACGTCATGGGTTTTGGCGTGCTCGTAGCCCTGCAGCCCCTGGCTCAGGGCATCCTCATAATCCCCCAGCGTATAGGCGGTGCGCATGCCATTGATGTAGGAGCTGGCAATATTGTAATGATTTTGGGTGCGGTAGGCGCTGGCACGGTACTCCGCCACCATCTCCGGCATGTCTTTGAGATCGGCCAAGTAGAGGTTGCTTTTCATTACCCCATTAACGCTCATGTAATATTCCCGCGTATCACCGATGCGTTTAAAGGTGGCAATGGCCTGTTGGAAATATTCGTTGGCTTTGCGGAACTGACCGCTCCATTGACAGGCAAACCCCATGAACTGCAAGGTCTCGGCCATGCCGGCAATATTGCCTTCCTGTTTATGCAGGAGACGGCTGGATTCCAAGGCCTTGAGAGCGCCGGGAAATTTACCAATGGCCATAAGCAGACTGCCGAACATGGTGCGCGCTTCCGCCAAATCAAGACCCGTGGTTTCAGACCAGTTCAGTTTAAACAATACCCCTCGGATGTATTTCAAGAGGTTGCAGATAATATAGCCCCAGTTCAAGGCCCGCATGGCCTTGACAATGATTTCTTCATGACGCCGGTTTTGCGGTTTCTTGGAGTCTAAAAAGAATTTAGGAAAGCGGACATGGAGTTCATGAATGATCAGTTCCTTAACAATGCTGAAAATGACCGCCGGTTTTTTGATGGGAAAAGGCAGGCCCCTTTCCTTCATGAGCAAAGCTACCATTTCTTCCTGTTTGGCAAATTCCCCTTTTTTCAAATAAGCTTGGGTCAGATAGTTATAGTATTCGGCCCGTTGCATCTTGTCACTGCTGGCTTCCAGCAGCCGGTTGAACAAGATGATGGCCTCGTCGGTTTGGCCGATGAGCAGTTTGATTTCTCCCACTTGAAAATGGCAGTCCTGCCACAGATCTTGGTTATAAGAGCCTTGGGAACGTTTCTTGGCCAGCACTGCGGACGCAGCTTCCAGATATTTTAGGGCATCTTCATTGGCGTAGTTGGCTTTGGCTTTGAGACCGGCCTGATAACAATAGTGCAGAATTTTTTCATCTTCCCCACATTCCTTGTAATGATAGGCCAGATCAAAGAGGGTTTCTCCCTGAGGATCATGATCTTTTTCTTCCAGCGCCACGGCCACTTGGCGATGCAAGGCTTGCCGTTGATCTTCGGGGATACTCTCGTAAAAAGCTTGGTTGATACGGTCATGGACAAAAATAAGTTTGTCCCGCTCAAAGCTGTCCTGCTCCAGCAACTGCAGCTCCAAGGCTTTGTCGATGATGTCGATCACTTCCTGTTTGGTGCCGGCGGTGAGATCAAAGAGCAACTCCAACTTGAAGGAGCGGCCGATCACGGAAGCCAAAGAGATCAGCTCCTTTTCCTTGGGCAAAAGTTTTTCGATCCGTTTGATGATAATATCCACGGCCTGACGCGGCACGCTCACCGTTTGCAGCCGTTCCGTATTGATTTGCCAGCCGGCCTCATCGTTGAAGATGACTTGCTCCGACGCCAACTGCTTGATGATTTCCAGACTGAAAAAGGGATTGCCCTTGCCTTGGCGATAAATGACCTGAGCCAAGTCCCGCAGACCGGCCGGCTGGTCATGCAACACATGCGCCACCAGTTGTTCCACATCCTCCAAGTGGAGAGGTTGCAGGTTGAGTTGACCGAGTGGCAGATGGGCCTCGGCGGCCATGACCTGCAGACGCTTCAGGGAATGGTTATCGCCCACTTCATCGCGGCGATAGGTACCCAACAGCAGCAACGGATGCCGGGCAATGTCCTGCATCAGTTCTTGCAACACACTGAGACTGCCTTCATCGGCCCATTGCAGGTCATCAAAAAAACATACCAGCCCTTTTTCCAAATCGGACAGGGCGAACAGGAAATCCACCACCGTGGTGATAAAGCGTTTGAGTTCGTTGTCCGCAGACAAGGGCGCCAAGGGCGGGCAGGAGCCCAGCAACTGCACCATACCGGGATGAATATCCAGAATAATCCGGCCCAGTTCTCCCGCCGCGTTTTTTAGCCTGCTTTTAACCTGCTCTTTCCTGGCATCGTCGAATTTGTGATAAAGCACAATATAGTTTTCCAGCACATCCTTGATGATGCCGTAGGGTAGCTGGTTATGACTGGCGAAAAATTTGCCCTGCAGGAAAACTTTATTCTGCGTTTGCACCTCATTGCGCATTTCCTCCACCAGCCGGGTCTTGCCTTGGCCCGATTCCGCGCCAATAAAGAACACCGAGCCTTGACCCGCATAGGCCTGTTGCAACACTTGGCGCAGGTGGACAACTTCCAGGGAACGCCCTAACAGCCCGGTACGGAAATTGAGTTTTTTAATTTTATCTTTTTCACCCAATACAAAGCTTTCTTCACCTGCGCGCAGACGTTCCAAATCATTAATCAGTCCTTGGGCGGTTTGATAGCGGTCTTCCTGATCTTTTTCCAGAAGCTTCATGATGAACTTTTCCAACATGACCGTTAAATCCGGATTTAACTTCCCCGGCAAGGCCGGCACTTTGGCAATATGCGCATGGATCATCTCTGTGGCCGTCTGGCCGCTGAAGGGCGGCTGACCGCAAGCCAGGGTATAGAGCACCGCGCCCAGGGAATAAAGGTCACTGCGTTCATCTATGTTCTTTTTGATAATCCCGCCCTGTTCGGGGGCCATGGCGCCAAACGTGTTTTGGCAATCCTGTTGGAGTTTTAAGGTGGTGAATTCTTTGATTTGAGCCTGGCCAAAATCAATGACCTTTAGCTGTCCTTGTTCGTCATAGAGGATATTGCTGGTCTTGATGTCCTTGTGAATAAGACCGGCTTCATGACAAGCTGCCAGCGTTTGGGCGGTTTGTAAGGCAATGGCAATAATTTCTTCCTGGGAAAAACGGCGTCCGGCCTTTAACCACTGGGCCAGGCTTTTCGCAGGAAACGCCTCCATCACCATGATAAGGCATTCATTGTGTTTGTCAATACGCTCTACCCGGATCAAGCCTTCCTGGCCGAGCCGGCTTGCAGCGAGGGCCTCTTTTTTAAAACGGAGGTAATCTTCCACCCGCTTGGAGACCAACGCCGGTTTAAAAACTTTAACCGCCATCTGCCGGTGTTTTTGCCGCGTATCGGTCATCAAGCCAACCCGGGACACACTGCCCTCGCCGATCAAGGACTCAAACACATAAGCGCCTTTGAAGTAGTCAGCAATCAATTGTTCCATTGCTTTCCCCTTATGGGCCGCTGCTTATCCGGCTCCTTGCAATTGGATTCCAATACAGGATAGCGCTTATATTAGCGGGCCGGAACCACGGCTATCAATCTAGGATCGGGTTTCTGCCTGCAATAGTTTAACATGCTCTCTTCGGAAATGGTCACGGAGTTAAAGGTTCAACAAGGCTTGATCACTTTTAATTGTATTTTCCCAAAAATCACAAAATTTCATCCTTAATTTATAAAGATATTTGGCTGGTGCCAATTATATTGGGCAATTTCCTGATCCGGACTATCCTCTACCTACTCTCAGAGAATGATATTTAATTTTAATAAAAAACCGCATCCATCAAGAATGCGGTTTTTTAAATATATGATTAACCGTTGTTGTCACGCTGTCGTTCCCAGCGCTTGCGTTCCAGGGCATCAAGAATTTTTTTACGCAAACGCAAATTCTTGGGTGTGATTTCCACCAGCTCATCATCGTTGATATATTCCAACATTTGCTCCAGACTCATTTTTCTGGGCGGCGGCACGGTCAGGGCTTCGTCGGAGGATTTACTGCGGATGTTGGTCAGCTGTTTGGTTTTGGTGATGTTTACAACCAGATCTTTATCGCGGCAGTGTTCTCCAATGATCATGCCCGTATAAACTTCGGTGCCTGCCTCAATAAAAAAGTCACCTCTGTCGGATAATTGAAACAGCGCATAGGCTGTGGCCATCCCCGCTTGATCGGCAATCAGCACCCCGCGCTGCCGGCCTACCATACCACCGCGAAAAGGTTCATAACCTGCCACGGTATGATGCATCAAACCTTCGCCGCGCGTCAGGGATAAAAACTCGGTCCTGAAGCCCAGCAGGCAACGGGCCGGGATTTTAAAGTCCACTTTGGTCCTGCCGTCATTGGTGGTGGTCATGACGCCCATCTCCGCTTTGCGGCTGCCCAGGCGTTCGATACAGGCGCCCAAATCATTGCTGTTCACATCAATACTCAAATCTTCCATGGGTTCCAGAATCCGGTTGTCCTGGTGATGAAGAATCACCTCCGGTTTGCTCACCTGAAATTCATAGCCTTCCCGGCGCATGGTTTCAATCAGAATGGCCAGATGCAATTCTCCCCGGCCCGAGACTTTCAGGGCGTCAGGCGAGTCGGTGTCTTCCACGCGCATGCTCAGATTGGTCAGGGCTTCCTTGTAGAGGCGGTCGCGCAAATGGCGGGTGG
>CAYVTN010000142.1:7226-7497 GCA_964454395.1 uncultured bacterium
GCAAAAGGACTGTTGTTCACGCTAAAAACCATGGTCAAGGTGGGCTCATCAATAGCCAGGCCCGGCAGCGCTTCGGGCTGATTGGGATCGGCAATGGTATCACCAATGGTGATGTCCTCCAGGCCGGCCAGCACCACGATATCCCCGGCCCGGGCTTGAGCCCAATCCATCCTTTTCAAGCCTTCATAACCATAAAGCGCAGTCACCTTAAAGGTGGTCTTGTCTTTGTTTTTTAACCTGATGGCCGTGACTTGCTGGCCTTTTTTTATCT
>CAYVTN010000143.1:0-7475 GCA_964454395.1 uncultured bacterium
AGCAGGGCCGGGAACAAGGAAGACAAGGGCTCGCCCGCGTAGGACTCGGAAGTCGCGGCCACCAGCGTCACCTGGGGATGGTGGGCCAGCAACCGCACCAATTCCGCACCAGTATAACCGCTGGCACCGACAATAGCGGCTTTGATCATGATCTTACACCTGCCTTTCAAGGATACGTATTAAAATTCTATTTCAGTAACACAGCTTCGGTAAATTTGCCAAAGTTGAGATCCTCATTAATTTTCCCGCTTGGCCCGCAAAATTCCGCATCCACAACAGACTATTGGCTGTGATTATACCGTGCGCTGTTCAAAGCGCCAACCAAAATACCGCATGACTTTCCCAATAAAAAAGCCGGCCTGTTTTTGGACAGACCGGCTTGCGCTGTGGCCAGTAACTAGCCTTTTTCAGCGTAGATCACGGGAAAACGCTGCTTCAAGGAGTCGATCCAGGCTTCATACCTTTTTTCCGAACCTTGGTTCATGATGTCCTGGCGGATGCGGCCTTTGACGTCTTCCAAAGGCAGCGTCTTGCCGGGCTGGCGGGCTACCACCTGAATGATAAAATAACCACGACTGGTATCCAAAATTCCAGAAATGCCCCCAACCTGCACCTTGTCAAAAACCGCTTTCTCAAATTCAGGCAGGCCCGATACACCGGCTTCAATCCAGCCGATGCTGCCGCCCCGCTCGGCCGATAATTTATGCTCCGAATAGGTCTTGGCCACAGCCGCAAAAGGCCTGCCTTGTTTTAAAGCTTGCAGGGCGTTTTCCATTTTAACCTTGGCCTCGTTGTCCTGTTTTAAAAAGGCATCATGACCCAAACCGGTGCTGGGATGGGGAATAAAAATTTGATTGACCTCAGCCCGGGCCGGACTGTGAAATTCCTCTTTGTTCTTTTCGTAATAATCCTTCAACTGGGCCTCGTCCACTTCACTGCCGGTCCTGAATTCGCGCAGTTTTTCCTGAAGCAATTTTTGGCGCATGATATTTTCTCTGGCCATTTTTTCCCGTTCTTTCAACAACTCCGCTTCATTTAAATGTTCCATGGCCAATTGTTTGCGGAAAGCCTCGTCCGTGGGAAACTGAGCCTTCAGTTTTTCGATTTCTTTTTCCGCGGTTTCTTTCACCATGGCGTCTTGCACGTCGATTTTCTGCCGGCGCGCTTCCAGCAAAAGTAATTTGCTCTCGATCAGTTTATTGATATGTTGTTTTCGGGCCAAACGCAGTTTTTCCTTCAATTCATCGCCCTGTAAAGTTTTTTTCAGGTAATCCGCCAGCTGTTGCAAAGGCAGCTCGATTTCCGTGGTGGTGATGACCTCATTGCCGATGCGGATCTCGATACGGTCTACGGTTTCCGGTTTCCCGGCCGGCACTACTTTGGCGGCTTCCTTGATGACCGTCGCCGGCTGCTGTTCTGGTTGAGCGGCCAGAACGCCGCCCATCAGCAATAACGCGACTCCTGTCAGGGTAACCATATATCCTTTTTTCATACTCCACCACCTCATTGATTTTTAAAAGCAATATTGGCCTGAGCTCTGATTTCGCCCAGCCAACTCTGAAAAACCTGATCGGTTTTATTTAACTTTATCTTTTCCTTAATCTCTTTCTTAGCTTCATCCAGACTTATACGCCCGCCCCGTTCCCGTTTATCTACAGTAAAAATATGATACCCGTAGTTGGTGGCAATGGGATTGCTGATCTCGTGTTCTTTCATTTTTAACAAGACCTTGGTAAAGGCCTGGGGCAGATCGTCGGCACCGACCCAACCCAGATCCCCTCCTTGATCCTTTTCCGGCCCTCTGGAGTATTGGCGGGCCAAAGCTTGAAAATTTTCCCCTTCATCCAGTTGTTTCTTAAGGGTCTTGGCCTGGGCCTCGGTTTCCACGACGATTTGGCGGGCGTGGACCCGGACCGGCCGGTAAAACTCCAACAAGTTGGTCCAATAATAGCCTTCGACTTCATCTTCTCCCACATGCACCCTGTCTTCCACCACCCGGGTGATGGTTTGTTCAATGAGCATGCGTTTTTTAACCAAGGCTTCCCACGTATCCATGGTCAGGCCATTGGTCCTTAATATTTTCTTTTTGCTGCCCGGTGTATAGGATTTCCAGAAGTCTTCAGCATAGGTTTTAAACTGGTCCTCCTGAATGGTCAAACCCAATTTTTTAGCTTCCTGCAGGATCAATTGATCATTGATCAGGCGGTCGAGCACATCCTCTTTGGTGATGTTGGACAAAGGCGTGCTTTCCCCGACCTGCAAAAAGGCCGTCTCTTGCCGCAGATCGCGGTCAGTTACAGGCTGGCCATTAACGGTTACTAAAACTTTATTCTGGTAAAAATGTTGGATGAGCGGTTTGGTGAAGTAGCCCAGGGAAAACAGAATCCCAGCCAGTACCACTATTCCAATGGGAATGAGATATTTTTTCATGCATTTTCCTTATAAACGCCAAAGGCGAAGGCTAACCGGGGCGCAGGGTAATTTAATGACTGACGACAATATTCTCCTTGTCACCATACAGATCTTTAAAGCGTTTTTCTTTGACCACGACCTTGCTTTGCTTTTTGAGCTGGTTGATCAATTCCTCCTCCACCAAAATGGCTTTAATTTGTTTCTCTACTTCGTTCATGTCGGGCACCTTGGCAGCCGGATTGAGAATTTTAAGTTTGCGGGCATAATCCTGATAGTAAGTTTTGACCTGGTCTCCACTGATGCTGATGCCCTGCACGCCTTCTTCTTTCAACTTTTTATTGAGCTCGCCTAAAAGCACATTTTCCCGGGCCTGCTGATCCACCATGGCCAGCCGCGCCTTTAGATCCGCTATTTGACTCAAGAGTTTGCGTTTCGATTTTTCCCGGGTTTTATCTATTTTTTCCTTGATGTCCTTTTGTTTGTCATAACCGCGGCGCTTGGCTTCTTCCACCAGCAGGTCTTTCTTGACCAGGTTATCCAGGATTTTATGTTTGCCTTTATAGGATTCCGCTAAAACCCGGTAGTTCTCGGGAAGATTATTCAAAGCCATCTGAAAATCATTGGTGGTAATCTGACGGCCGCCGACTTCAGCCAGAACTTCGCCTTTTTTTGTACTGCATCCGCCGGCCAACATTAACCCGGCCGCTCCCAGAACCAATCCTACATAAACACAGCTTTTTTGCATAAGACCTCCAAATCTCAAGACATTAACGTCCAACCCAGCGGAGCTGGACAAGATTCTGTGTATGTGGATTATCTACGCAAAAACCGTAGATAATCCACATACAGACTCTAAGCCGGCAGAGCCGGAAAAAAATCTATCTCACGCATACCCGTCCCGGCACAGGCAGCACGCAAAGGCGCAGCCGGAGGCGTCTTTTTATAATAATATCCACTCCGGTCAGGGCAAAGAAAAGATAATCTTTTTGGGGTTAAGACTTCAATATAAGCCTTTGTTTTTTCTCTGCATGCCTGGCGGCTTTGCGTGAGAAAAATCTTTATATGAACTCCATAAAATCATCTACACGTCGTGCGTAGATCTTGCCGGCACGGTATCTTAATAAAGACCCCGGAATGCTCCCATAGGTCCTGGAAAAGGTATTTTTCGTCATCATTTGGATTTTTTTATATCATCTACCCGTAATTCGGACAAGCAGTTTTTTAAACCTTCCAGCACCCCACCGGCCGGCCGGGACCATTCCAGACTGATTTCATCTCCCGGAATGAAGCGGATGCGTTTGGTGTAATCGGACAGCAATTTATCCACCACGGCTTGAGGCGGCTGAAAATGGGCAGGCCAAGTCATCAGGATGGTATGGGGCTTGACCGTCACCTCCTTGAGTCCCGCCTGCGCGGCCATCAGTTTCAGGGAGGTGACGTCCAACAACTTGACCATGGGGTCGGGCAGACGGCCGAAGCGGCCGGTCACCTCCTGCGCCAGGTCGTCCAGCTCCTCCTGATGTTTCATGGAGGAAAGACGTTTATACAAATTGAGCCTGGTCATGGTGTCGGGGATGAAGTCTTTGGGCACAAAGGCTTCCAGGGGCAGGTTCATTTTAACTTCCGCCGGCACCTGGCTTTTCTGGCCGCGAATTTCCCGCACGGCTTCCTCCAGCAGGCTGCAATAGGTTTCAAACCCTACGGCCGTGACATGGCCTGATTGATCGGGACCAAGCACATCTCCGGTACCCCGGATTTCCATGTCGCGCATGGCGATTTTGATTCCTGATCCCAGTTCCGTAAATTCCTGCAGGGAATTGAGCCGTTTTTCCGCATCACTGGTCACCGCCCCGCCCTGGGGATAGAAGAGGTAGGCGTAGGCTTGCCGGTCAGCCCGTCCTACCCGGCCCCGGAGTTGGTACAATTGGGCCATGCCCAGGGCATCGGCGCGGTTAATAATAATGGTATTCACATTGGGCATGTCCAGGCCCGATTCCACGATGGTGGTGGAGACCAGCACGTCTTCGGCTTTGGCCAAAAAGCGTTCCATCACCGGTTCCAATTCATCCCGTTTCATTTGGCCGTGCGCAATGGCAAGGCGCGCTTCCGGCACCAGCCGTTTGATTCGCTCCGCCATGCTGCCGATGCTCTGCACCCGGTTATGAATGAAAAACACTTGTCCTCCGCGCGCCAGTTCCCTGGTGATGGCTTCGCGCACCGCCGATTCGGAAAATTCCATGACCTGGGTCTTGATGGGCAGACGGTTAAGCGGCGGGGTTTCGATCACCGAAATGTCCCTGATGCCCGAGAGGGACAGGTACAAGGTGCGGGGAATGGGCGTGGCGCTTAGGGTGAGCACATCCACGGTGCTGCGCATTTTTTTTAATTTCTCCTTTTGAGCCACGCCAAAACGATGTTCCTCGTCCAGAACGATGAGCCCCAGGCGGGCGAACTTGATGTCCTTGCCCAACAGCTTATGGGTCCCAATGATGACATTGATCCGCCCCTGAGCCACATCTTGGAGGATTTCCCTGGTTTCCTGCGTGCTTTTAAAACGGGAGACCAGAGCCAATGACACGGGAAAGGTGGCCATCCTTTCCTTGAAGGTGGCAAAGTGCTGGTCCGCCAAAATGGTGGTGGGCACCAGCACCGCTACCTGACAGCCTTCCTGCACGGCCTTGAACGCCGCCCGCATGGCCACTTCCGTTTTGCCATAGCCCACATCACCGCAAATAAGGCGGTCCATGGGCTTGGGTGATTGCATGTCCTTTTTGGTTTCCTCAATGGCTCTTATCTGATCGGGTGTTTCTTCGTAGGGAAAGGCTTCCTCGAAGGCCCGTTGCAGCGGGGTATCGTCCTGGTAGCCATGGCCAAGATGCACTTCCCTGGCCGCGTAGATATCCAGCAGTTGCCTGGCCAGTTCGGTCACCGAAGCCTTGATGCGTTGCTTGGTTTTTTCCCAGCCAGCCGTGCCCAGTTTGTTGATGCGCGGAGCCTGATCACTGCCTACGTATTTTTCCAGCAGGCGCAGCTGGTCCATGGGCACGTACAATTTTTCCTCACCCGCATAGGCGAGCTGCACAAATTCCTGATCAGGCGCATCAATGCTCAATTTGGTTACACCCAGGTAGCGTCCAATGCCGTGGTCGCGGTGAACCGCCAGATCACCCGGTTTTAATTCCAGGATATCGGCAATGGGTTGGGAGGGGTAAGCCATGCCTTTTTGCCGCCTTGGTTTGGGCCGGCCCAGATGACGGTTAAATATTTCCTGGTCCGTAAAAAGCGCCACGCCGCAGGCAGGATAGTGAAACCCTTCCGACAATTGGCCGCTGTGGAAGACAATTTGCCCTAACAAGTCCGGAGCTTCCAGCTGCATCATGGACTCTGCCAATACCTGCTTCAAGCGCCCCAGTTCCGCTTCATTATGGGCCGTAATGTGAATCGTCAGCCCTTTTTCCTTCAGGCTCTTGATTTCCCGGACCAGCAATTCCAAATTGCCCCGCAAGGGCGTGGTACTTTTGACGGTGACCTGCCACTCGCCGTCTGGTTCCGGATCAGGCCACACGGTTTGCTTGAGCAAACCGGAAAAAACGCAGGCATGGCGGTCCAGGAATTCTTTCAAATCATTAAAAGGCAGTAACAATTCTTCCGGCGAAGACAGCAGCGGTTCTTTTGGCTTATGTTCCCGGTAGAGCTGGGTCCAACGGTTTAAAGCATCAGCGCTTTTTTTCTGGACCGTGCCGGGCCCGTCCATGATGACCACGGTTTCCGGCGCCAGATAATCCATCAGCGTGCCCAAGCCCATAAAATGGGCGGCATAATATTCCATGCCCGGAAAAAATCCCTGGGTGCGGATTTTTTCTTTCAACGCCGCCACCCGCTGAACCCCCATACTGCGGTCGAGCCGTGCCAGCCCTTGCTCGATTTCTTCCCCGGAAGGGGCGAACAATTGGGCCGGCGTGATCACGGCCTCAGGCAGAGATCCCGGTGTCAGCGTTTTCTGGCCGGCCAGGGCAAAGCGGCGGATGGTGGCAACTTCAGACCCTTCCAATTCAATCCGCCAAGGTGACAGGTCGCTGGGACAAAAGATATCCATAATGCCCCCGCGAATGGCGAATTGGCCACGGCCTTCAATCAAGCTTTCGCGGCTATATCCCAGGGCCACCAAATGACGGCTGAGATTGTCCAGATCCAGGTGCTGGCCCAGATGCAGCGTAAACGTTCCGGCTTGAAGCCGCTCCGGCGAGGGCAGTTTTTCCAACACCTGGTCAATGGCACTGATCACCATAATATTTTCATGCCGGGCCAGTTTGAGCAGCACCTCCAGCCGCTCCCCTTCCAGTTCCATGTCAGATAACGCGTGTTCATAGGGAAGCAGTTCCCGGCTGGGAAATAAAAACAACGCCTCCCTTTCGGGGTCGGGATGCTGCAGGAAGAGGCGGCATTGATCATATAATTTGCGCGCATCCTCCTGGCTGCCGGTGATCAAAAGTATGGGACGGCGCAGCCGTTCACGCAGGCCTGCCCAAAAAAACGCCCGTGCCGAACCGTGCAGCCCGGTCAGCCAGGTGATGGGACGGGACTGTTGTTCCAGTATCCTGGTCAACGCTTGATAAGAAGCATCGCTTTTAAGGTTGGTTAATAAGCTACGTAATGCCATGGGATCCTTTTAAAGGGTGAAGGTTGATAAAAACGTTTCCAGCCGCTAAAAATCCATTTTGCTGAAAACATATAACTAGTCAGGTCATTTCGAACATATTGAGCGTCAATAGCGCACCTCGGATACACAAGAGACCTGAGTAGTCACGAAAACATATTCTTGCTGATGCCGGGAACTTTGCCACATTGGGGAATGCACAGCCTTAGTAACTTAGAATTGAAATTTTCATCCCAAAATGGCAACAAAATCTCACCGCCAAGGCGCCCAGCTCGCAAAGTTTTTTCGCAAACAATTTCCTTTCAACAGAATATCGCTTTCCTTTGCGACCTTGGCGCCTTTGCGGTGAAGATTTTTTCCGGCTTGTCCGGGTTAGGGTACAGGCACATCAAAGAAGCTCAAAACT
>CAYVTN010000144.1:0-7461 GCA_964454395.1 uncultured bacterium
AAGCGCAGCTTGCCTTCGCTCCTTTAAAGACGCTTTATCATAGCAAAAACGGAACAAATACCCAACCTCAAGTTGATAAAGACGCCAAAAATCTACATGCCTTTGTAAGCAGCCAAAGCTTCCTGGCGGGCTTGTTGATGATCAATCACCGGCCGGGGATAATGCTTGCCCAGCACCACCCCGGCCTGATGCAGGACGGACGCCGGAGCGCCCCAGGGACGGTGCAGCCAAGGCAGAGGCAGCCTTTCCAACTCCGGCAGCCATCGCCGGATATAGGTGCCATGGGGGTCGAATTTTTGGCTCTGGGTGACGGGATTGAATATCCTGAAAAAGGGCGCTGCATCAGCCCCACACCCTGCCGTCCATTGCCATCCCAGGGTGTTGTTGGGCAGATCAGCATCTACCAGATGCTGCCAGAACCAGCGGGCACCGGCCTGCCAGGGTTGCATGAGATCCTTGGTTAAAAAGGAAGCTACCACCAACCGTACCCGGTTATGCATGAAGCCTGTGGCCAACAGTTCGCTCATGCCCGCATCCACCAAAGGATAGCCGGTTTGGCCTTGCTGCCAGGCCTGTAAAAAACGGTTGTTATTCTTCCATGGGAAAGCCCGGAAACGAGGATTGAGTGCTTGGTCACTGGTGTGGGGAAAAGCATGGAGCAGGTGATAGGCGAAGTCCCGCCAGTATAGCTGGCGTAAAAACGCGTTGATGCTATCGCCCACGTTGACGGAAGTCTGGGGTTTTTCTTGGTTGGCCACCTCATGCCAGAGGCTGCGCATGCTGATCTCGCCGAAATGCAAATGGGGTGACAAGCGTGAGGTGGCCAAAATGGATGGGAAATCATGATCTTTGGCGTAAAGACACAGGCCTTGCCGGAGGAAACGGTTCAATTGCTTTCGGGCGCCGCGGCTGCCTGGCATCCAGTACGGCTGCAGACCGGGCCCCCTGGAAGGGGTCAACAGCCTAAGTTGGTCCAACTTGAGCCCCGAGGGCCAGCGCCAGGGTGCAGTCAGTATTCTTGGGTTGGGTGAGGGCTGAGGCGGAGGTCCAAGGGCCAGGGCTTTGCGCCAAAAAGGGGTAAAGACTTTAAAGGGTGTGCCTTGGGCGGTGCGCAAGCTTTTCGGAGGGTGAAACAAAACATCATGAAAGCCCTGACAGTGCCAGCCGGAAGCGCGCAAGCTTGTGACGAGCCGTTCATCAGCCTGTTGATCCAGCGGGTGGTAACGGTAGGTGAATAAAAGTGTTTTGCTGCCGGTGTGGGCTGACAGGGTTTTTAGAATTTTTAAAGGCTGGCCTTGAAACAGAAGCAGCCGCGAACCCATGGCTAAAAGGTCCTCGGCCAAAGCCTGCAGGCTATGGTGGAGCCACCAGCGCGAGGCCGGACCAGGTGACCAGGGATCATGACCATTGACCGTCCAAATGAAAAGCGGGATCACCGGCCGGCCCGTAGCCCGGCTGGCCAGCAAAGCCTGATGGTCGCTGACCCTCAGATCCTGGCGAAACCATAATAACGCAGGGGTCTTGTCAGCCATGGTTACGTAACATCAATTCTTTAGGATGAGGGTTTAAATAGGACTGATCCAGTAAATAAGTAACTTCGTATTTCTGAAGATAATGTTTGAGCAATGTCAAGGGGACTACTAAGGGAACCAGCTGCTGGTGATAATCATCAATGACCGCCAATAGTGAGGCCTTGTCATCAGCAGACAACTCTTTTTTTAGATAACCCAGCATATGGATGAGTACATTGGTGTGTTTTTTGACGGTGGCTTTTAGCTCCAAGGCTTCCATAAAGAGGCTGCTGTAGGCGGTTTGGAAGGTCTGGGGCGTAGGCGTTTTAACGGACGCCACCAGGCTGCCCAATTTTTGATAATGGCTGGGACTGTGGCTCATGAGCAGAAGTTTTTGGCGGGTATGAAAGGCCACAACCACGCCGCGGGTGAAGGGCTGGTGCCATAACTGTTGCAAACGGTGATAGGCAAAGATGCGCTCGATGAAATTTTCCCTTAAGACCGGATCATGGAGGCGGCCTTCGTCCTCCACCGGGATCAGAGGAAAGCGTTCCATGAACCGGCGGGCAAACAGACCGGGGCCTTTGGCTGTCACCTGGCCGGCGTTATTATAGATCTTGACCCGGTCCATGCCTGAACTGGGCGACTTACTTTTGAAGATAAACCCGTCCAGGTTGGCCAGGCCATCCAGTCGTCGGGGGGCGTAAGCCAGCATGGCGTCAGTCCAATCGTGGCCGCTGCGAATGCCTTTCAGCCGGGGATGGTCTGCGGCGCCCACCAGACGTACCGCCTCCCTGGGGATGCCCATACCCACTTCCACTTCCGGGCAAACGGGTACCCAGTCCACATAGGGACCCAACGTATCAGTGAGATAAGGCTCCCACTTGTGGCCGCCGTCATAGCGGACCTTTTCACCCAGCAGACAGGCACTGATGCCGAGGGTGATTTTTTCGGAAACAGCATCACCATGGCGGTTCATGGCGAATCCTCCTGGAGTAAGTCATCACAATGATCACATTATGAGCTTTGGCCTGGTTAAAGGCAATAGACAGTATGCAATTGACACCCGGGAAGGGTAATGGTAATTTCAACTGAGCCGGGAAGAAGTGGACGATAAGCATGACATGACCGAAAAAATCAAATGGGCATACCCGGGCTTTATGCCTGCCCTTTGAAGGACAAGGGGTAGGCAGCTGTTGCCCGCGAGACGGCCGAGGCGGAGTAGAGGTGGAAAAAATCTTTATTGTCAAACCAGTTGATTTAAGCTAAAACCTTAAAGAAATAAAATTGAGGAGGATGATCATGAGTGAAGCCTTTATAGTCGATGCTCTGAAAACTGCTCTGGATTTCGAAGAAAAAGGCCGTAATTTTTATACCAAGACCGCGGCGACGGTGACCGACCCACTGAGTCAAAAGTTGTTTCAGACGCTGGCCTCCGATGAAGTTAAACATGCTGAAAAAATTAATGCCATTTATCAAGCTTTGTCCAAAGATCAACCGCTGCCCGAGGGCAATCCCGTACATCAAGCCCATTTGGAAGAACATGTGAAAGCCTTTTTTGAAGACCACAAAAGCGCCTTGAGCAAAGGCGCAAGCAATCTTGAAGGCTACGAGTTTGCCATGGAAATGGAAAAAACCGGTATTGACATGTATGAGAAATTTGCCGGCCAAACAGAGCATGAAGGCGAACGGACCTTTTACCAATTCCTGATTAAGGAAGAACGGGAACATCTGGAAGCTCTGAAAAATGTTTATTTTTTCCTGACCGATTCGGGAGACTGGTTGCAGGAAGACGAAAGCAAACGCTGGAATTGGATGAACCTTTAATTCCAATCAGGATCTGCCATCAACATCGATGCTGTTTACCAAAAATCAGAGGACTGTATGCCTGAACCGGGAAGACCGAAAAAACAAACCATCTATACTGTGGGGCACGGGGAGCGTTCCTATAGTGAATTGCTCTCGCTCCTGCGCAAAGAGGGCATACAAATTTTAGCGGACATCCGGTCCGTGGTGCGGGTGAAAAATGCGACCCATTTCAGCAAGGATAACTTGGCTGACAAATTGCCCACCAGCGGCATTACTTATCACCACTTGAAGGATTTGGGCGCCCGGGGCCGCAAAAGTCTGCGCCGATCTCCCAACACCGGGCTATCCAAAGCTCAGCAAGGCTATGCGGACTATATGCTGACCGAGGAATTTGAACGTGCCCTGATGCAGCTGCTGGCCCTGTCTTCCATTGGCCTGGTCGCGATACTCAGCGCTGAAAAGGACCCCGGTTCCGGGCATCAGCGTTTTCTGTCAGACGCCTTGACCGCCCGGGGGGTCAAGGTGATCCACCTTATTGACATGGATACCAAACTCGAACATCATCTCCCGGCCAGGATTGAAATCAAAAAAAATAAAATCATCTATCCCGCCCCAGGGGAGCAACTAAGCCTGTTCGATTAACATTGTCCTTTTGAATTTTTACTCGACTTTGCCGGTGAAAGCCGCCGGCGTCCAGTCCCAAAGGAGCGCGTTGCCGATGCCCGAGGAGATGGTATTTAATATCGAGTTGCAGCTTCAGACTCTAACCGATCTGTTGGAGAAAAATGACGGCAAGGCCATTCATCGTCTCCTGGCGGCCATGGATCCTACCGATGCCGCCGGTCTGGCCAGTCTTTTAAAGGACCACGATCAGCTAAAACTATTTGAACTGCTTAAAAGTGATCAGGCTGCTGAGATTGTGGAGGTCATGCTGTCCCACGATCAAACCTCCTTGGTGGCCGGTCTGCGTCCTGAAATTGCCTCCGACATAATTGAAAAGATGGACTCCGATGATGCGGCCGACGTGCTGGGGGATTTGCCGGCCGACAAGCGGGATGCCATTTATGCGGAGATGAAACCCGCTTATGCTGACAAGACCAGGACCCTGGTGGCTTACGCTCAAGATACGGCCGGCGGGATGATGGCCACGGAGTTTATCGCCCTTAAGGAAACGCTGACCGTGCAAAGGGCATTGCAAGTTTTACGGGCTGAATATAAACGCCTGGGCGATGAACGGGCTACCTATGTTTATACGGTGGACCAGCAAGGCGTGCTGACCGGCGTGCTGCAATTGCGTCATCTGGTGACCCATCCCTCCACCGAGCGAATCAATCAAATTAAGGTTCCGGAGGTTAAATTTGTAACCACCAATGTGAGTAAATACGAAGTGGCCAAACTATTCCGGCGCTATAAATATTTGGCCCTGCCGGTCGTGGACGGCTTCATGAAA
This sequence comes from uncultured bacterium, assembly GCA_964454395.1. Taxonomy (GTDB): domain Bacteria; phylum Oederibacteriota; class JAAXVQ01; order JAAXVQ01; family JAUVAV01; genus CAVQBK01. Next base: position 4,771 of record CAYVTN010000144.1, read on the forward strand.
TTGGTGGGGGTCATCACCGCCGATGACGTGGTGGATTTGATTACCGAATTGTCCACTGAAGAAATGCTCAAAATTCAAGGGGTAAGCACAGAGGAATCGCGTACACAACCGGTCATCAAAATGGCCAGACGCCGTGTGTCCTGGCTTTCCATTAACATTTTTCTTAATGTCCTGGCGGCGTCAGTCATTGCTTTTTATTCGGACACACTCAAGGCGGTGATTGCCTTGGCCGCTTTTCTCCCCATCATTTCTGATATGAGCGGCGTATCGGGCATGCAGGCCGTGGCGGTTTCTATACGTGATCTGGCCCTGGATCGAACCAATCCAAAGGAGTTGTGGAAGGTGCTGTGGAAGGAAAGCCGAATCGGCCTGCTCAATGGATTTATCCTGGGCATTGAGGTGGGGGTTATTGCTTATTTGTGGAAAGGCATGCCTTATCTGGGGTTGATTGTAGCGGTGAGTCTCTGGTTTAATACCATCCTGGCCGTTTGTTTGGGCAGCAGTTTACCCCTCCTTCTGAAGCGGTTTAATATGGATCCGGCCATTGCCTCCGGTCCGATTTTAACCACGGTCACCGATTTGATGGGCTTTTTCATTGTCTTAACGACCGCCACGCACATGTTGCCTCTGTTGACCACCTCGCCTTAGGATGAGGAGTTGCAATGCTTAGCTGCCTTAGCTGCGGTGAAAAACCGCTAAGAACCCTCCCTTTACTGAGAAGGAGGCGTGTGGATTTTATTAACCGGCGTATTGGAGAACTGTTCCAGGAGCGAATATGTCCCGCGATGAACGGCAAAAAAAAATAAATAACATTACTCTTGTCGGTTCCGGTATCAATATTGGGCTGGCCATACTCAAGGGTATTTTTGGCTTCCTGATCGGTTCCGTCGGGTTGGTGGCCGATGCTTTCCACTCTCTCAGCGACTTGGCCACGGATATTGTGGTGTTGATAGGCACCAAACTTGGAGCCCGGCCGGCGGATAAAAATCATCCTTTTGGCCACGGAAAATTGGAAACGTTTAGTACCATGATCGTAGCTTTGGTGCTGATATCCGTGGGTGTGCTCCTGGTGCTGGAAGGATACAAACGTTTAAGTATTCCCCATGAAGCCCAAAACGGCCAATGGTTTATTTTGGCAGTTGCCGGGTTTTCGGTATTGATGAAAGAATGGCTTTATCAGCGGACCATGACCATTTCCCGGATTACCCACAGCACGGCGCTGGTGGCCAATGCCTGGCATCACCGCAGCGATGCGCTGTCCTCAGTGGCCGTCATGCTGGGCGCGGTGACCATGGCTCTGGGGTGGCCTTACGGAGACCAAAGTGCCGGTATCATTGTGGGACTCATGGTGAGTTATGCGGGCCTTAAAATATTATACAATGTGGTCAATGAATTGGGGGAATCGGCGGTGGACGATAAAACCCGCCAACGTATTGAGGATATCCTGGCCGAACAAAAAGAAGTGCATTCCTACCATCGTTTGCGTACCCGCCGCAGCGGGCATGTGGTGATGATGGATATTCACATCCTGGTGGATCCTGCCATTTCCCTCATCCAAGGCCATAACATTTCCAAACGCCTGGAACACGCCCTGCACAGGCGCCTTGATTTTCCTGTCAATATCACGGTGCATGTCGAACCGGATATTCCATCCGAAAAAAATAATCCGAATTAGGTCTGGTTACAGATATACAGCAAAAGGGACTGTAACATTATGAGCCGCAGAAGGAGTGTCGGCGGGCAACTATTCTCATCACGGTATAAATTGTGTTTTCCATTGGAAAATGAGCTTATTAAAGAGTTGAAGCGTGAACGTTTTTGCTGCAATCGACCTTATAAACCAACACCAGCTCCGGTCGACATTTCGGAGTGCCCTTGGCAGGTGCCCGAAAACCCAAGCGTTGCTAGGTTCATCCCTGGCAGGTCTTTTTTACTCTGGAGATTCGGTGATTTTATTTTTTATCCCAACTGACATACCAGATCCATTTTTGATTATTGCTGAAATCAGTATTAACCTTGGTATTTTTAACACCTGTCAATTCCAATATGCCGACTAAATAAGCTGATACCATAGGTAAGAATGACTTGGGGATATGGGGATAATCCAATAAAATAAATTCAGCAGAAAATATATCCCGATGCTCAATGCACTGGACATGACCGTCGGAATGGATGGTGCTCCACACTTTGGCCGCCTGACTGATCACGAATTCAGGGGTGGCAAAACGCAAAATGACTTTATACACCCCGTTCATTTGATCTTGTGCCATATCATAATTATATTGCCATGAAGCCTTTTCAGGTGACAATTTTGGGTATAACAAAGGTGCAGCTGAATTCACCAGTTTGATGGCAAAGTCGATAGGGATTTTTGAAATATGAATAACACTATTAAACCGTTTTTGTTCGTCCGGCGTCAATTGTTTTAAAAAGGCGGCCAAAATATCGGGTCCTTTGGCCTTTAATTGACTGCGCAAATAAACAACACCGGCGCCTTTAACCTCACCCATGATTGGCCTCCTGACGGTCTGCCCACTGCATGGGTATAGTTTCGGCTTGATTTTGATGGATTGAAGGCGATGGCAAATGAAAAAAACGCCCATAATGCTTGCGAATGAGAGCTTCTCAGAGCTTCTCGGTGCCAGCCACTTTTTTGAATTATTTTCATTTTTTATGCAAGGAAATTTAAAA
>CAYVTN010000145.1:0-7454 GCA_964454395.1 uncultured bacterium
CCAGGTTGTATTTTTGGGAAATTTCAAAATCGCCCGGTTTGTTGGCAATGCTGATATCCGTTTTTACCCCTCCAATATCAGCACCATCTTTAGTGACAATATTGATAACCCCGGCATAGGCATTGGCGCCGTAGAGGGAAGATCCCGGCCCTTTGATGACTTCGATCTGTTTGACGTTGCTTAAATCCGTCCCGTATTGCCCATCATAATTGCCCACATCCAAAGCATTGATCTTTCGGCCGTCAACCAAAACTAGGATTTTATCATTGGAAGCTGATTGCATTCCTCGAAAGCGGAGCGAATCGAACAGCCCCTCATTGACTATAACCACATCGGTCATATTGCGCAGCGCTTCAAAGATGGTCAGCGCTCCACTTTGCTTGATGTCTTTTTCGGTAATGATGGTCATGGACCCCGGCACTTCAGAAAGCTTCTGCAGGCGTTTGGTGGCGGACATAACCATGATTTCATCACTGAAGAGCATGAGTTCCGTCACCTGGCCCAAAGTATCAGCGGCCCTGACCGGCTTCCCGGTTAGAACCATGATGGCGCTTAACGCGATTATGAACGTCACTCCCATTTTTAAGGCGCGCATGATCCCTCCTCGATGTGAGCCTTCAACCTAATAGGAGTTACGGTAAAATTGGCCTATTTCTAAACAGGATTATAACGTTGGCTGACAGGTTGGAGGGGAAAGGTCAAGTCGCCTGTTTCACTCGGCAGCGCGACACGGCCGCTTCTCAAGTTGGTTTATACAAGATTTCCGGCTGATTTTCAGAATCGGATTGAGGACCTAAACCGCTGCAATTATGTCAGGCCGCCAAAGGCGGCATAACAATTGTTTTTATGTAATACCTCAATCTGTCTAAAACCCACCTTTTCCAGAAGCTTTAATTGCATCATAATCGGTCTTGGAGAATCTTCTTTTTCCACACTTTCAAAAACCAAGTCTTTAAGGTTGGGATTCGGTGCCAGGCACGAATGAAGATATTTTATATTTTGATTAAAAATTCCTCTTGAATTGATCACCCTCGTCGTGGTTTTTCATTCAACTATTGTTTGGATATCATCTCTCATTGACTTTTCGGGTTGTCATTTAACGACTGGTGTTTGATGCGGACACAACTTGGCTGTCGATGGTTTATATGATCTGGCATTCAGTCTTATTTTAAGGAACGAAGGTTTTATTTATTGATCAGTTTTTTCAAATAGTCTTCTGCTGCCATAAATGATTGCCTGGTCATATGACTGTGTCGGGCATCCGAAAGGTTTTCCGATTCGTTTACATATTGTAAGTATATTTTCCGGCAGCGCTTGGGGTCGTGGGATAGGCCTAAATAAGTCGGATGCAAGCTAATCGGAAGAACGGGATGCTTTTTACCATAGGCATAACAGGGATAGCTGGTGAGAAACCACTGATTGGGAGATTTGGTTAATCCGGCTTTGATGGGATTGCGGTCCAGATAACGCAAGCAGGCCAGCATATGCCGCTCATCTTCAATAATGGATGAACTGAAGCGATCTCCCCAAAAATGGCCCGATGTATTATATTTGTTGTTATAGTATTTAGCGTAGGCTGTCTTGAATTCACACATGAATTGTGACAGATCTGCGCCATTATCCGGAATTTTAATAATAACGTGAAAATGATTCCCCATGGGCGTGAACCCGTAACAAATAATACCGTGTTTGATTAAAACTTTGGCCAGATAACGGCACAATGCCTTATGATCCGACTTCTTTTTCATCAAGATTCGCTTGCCATTGGTCCGGGAAGTTAAATGATAGGTGATATTATCACCTTTGATTCTAAGTGGTCGTCCCATGATGCCTCCCATAATTCAGATTTACTATCTATTATAGTGAGACAGTCATTTTTCAATTTCCTTGCATAAAAAAGTAAAAAAGTGGCTGGCACAAGTTTCAGGCACAAGTTTCACACTATTCCGGCAGCATATCTCTCTGCAATAATAGTCAGGGCCCGCTTCTTTTCTTCCTGATCCTCAATTATACACGCCCGCCCAAAAACCGCCCTGTTGATATTTCTGCATCAGCGTGCCTAACCCGGGGGTATGTCTTCCTGAGCGCAAGTTCTTATACAGCGCGTCACGGCCGGAACGAAGACCAGCACGCCTATCAAGGAGACAACAGCCGAGGCCGCAAAGGCCGCGGACAGGCCGTGATGCTTCCCCAGCCAGCCGATGACCGGCCCCAGGATGAAATAGGAAAGCCGGAACAACCAGCTCTGCACGGACATAACCGTGGCGCGCTTGTCGCTGAAGGTTTCCGCATGGACGTACTTGGTCAGAACCGGAAATGTCAGGCCCCGCAGGAGCGTCACGCTGTAGGCCCCGGCCAGGGCCCAGTATCCCGGTGCCCAAGCCAGGCAGATGTAGCCCGCCACGGCCGGCAATGGCAAGAGCCAGAGCAGGCGCGTTGGCCCGATTTTTTTCTCCCAAACATGCGCATAATGGCTGGCCAATCCCGCAGGCACGGAAAGTGCGGCCCAAAGTACGCCGAAGAGCCAGACCGGCACTTGTTTCTCCTGCCAGAGCGGCTGGTAAAGCCACACGCCCAGCATGGTGCTCAGCGAACAGGCGGCCATGAGAGGCGCTACCCACCGTACCATCCGGCTCCTCAAAAACACAAAGCGCGCGATCTTATAAAGCCCGTACCACGTGCCGCGCGGATGGTTGAAGGTTTCTCGTAGAGGTTCCGTGATGCCCCAGCAAAGCCCAAAAGCGGCCAATGCTGCAACGCCCGTGCTGACGAACGTAACCTCCAGGGGCAGCCAGCCGGCCATGAGCCCGCCGGCCAGAGCTGCAAAGGCCTCGCCCCAGTGTCTTCCCGCATACTGCCGCCCTTCCACGCGGGTGAACCGTTCCTCCTCCCCGAGGTTCTTCAAGCTTTCGTAAACCAGCGATGTATCCGTACCGGACAAAAAACCAAACGCCAGGCCCAGGTAGACTTCCGCAAAAACAAACTGGCCGAAGGTATGGGCAAAGGTGTAAAAGATCCAGCCACTGGCTGCAACGCCCGTACTCAGAAGGAGGGTTTTCTTTCGCCCCAGCAGGTCGCCGATAAAGCCCGTGGGTATCTCAAAGACCAAAACCGAGACGGAAAAAATGGCCTGGAGCCAAAAAATGTCCAGCAAGTCCAGACCATACCGTTTCCAATAAAGCGTGATAATGGGCACGCAAAAGAGCAAAGCGTACAAAATCCTTACCCAGGCCACAATGGTGATGTTCCGGCGATAGTTTGGCATGACCGGTTTCCTTATTTAGTTCTCGTTTCTTTTCTACGGTTTCGCTTCTTTGGATTATGCAATTGCCGCAGGCTTCTTTCGGCCTCTCGAACCAAAGCCTGGTTTTTTGACCCGCTCCTGATCTTTTCAAGACATATCATGACTTCCGGCATTGGATACGATTCAAACGCCCGGATGATTTTCCATACTATTAATTCATCATTCCGGTAGCGTTCCAGGCAATGCAGTAATGATCTTAAGGATGTGTGGTCTTGTGTGTAAAAAGCGATGTAGCCGATCGCGTCTATGGCTTCGGAAATCCGTCTTTTTTCCCCTTCCTGCAGCACTTTCTCCAAAGCAGGCAGAGCGGGTTGTCCGATTTTGATGATGGTCCTGGCAACGATATCCCGGGGCAAAGGATAATTGATTTTATTAAAATTTTTTCCGGGCAACCGTTGGTGTTGATTTTGGCCTATTTTTCCCAATAAATCCACCAAAAATGGCAATGCCGCAATTCCAATTTCACCCAGCGCTTCTGATATGGCAATCCGGGAATAAAGCGCTTTTTCCACCGCCAATGCATCACACAGCGGCACGATTGATGAAGGGTCCTTGCGGCGGCCGAGAATCCTGGCGGCTGCTGTTCGCTCCCGGGCAACAGCACCTTCCAAGCATTTGATCAATCCATCTGTTTTTTCATTACCGAGATGTTTTTCCAACGCTTCATCCGGATATCCCCGCTTATCCAATGCCCGAGATCTGCTTCTCATGCCATGCCCCATGGTCTTTGAAAAATGGCTTGCTGCTTTTTTTGACCACATAGAAACCTGCCTACATATAACTACGCCATTTTGAATCCTGTCACTTGCAGCAATTCCAGATGTTCACGGCCTGTCATTGGAAAATAACCGGTGTCAAACCGTTTTTTATGTTTTCCACCGCCGCAATATTTTTGCCCTGGTCTAATTGAAACTGCCCCCATAGTTGAAGTTCAACAAACTTCTGTGCTGTTCAACACCCAACGTCATCCGCGGGGCGCGAGTTTGAATTGGTACCAGGCCAAGGAGCCCAGCGCCAAAACAATGCCCAGGATTTGCACGGAGGCGAGTGGTTCACCAAAAAACCAGGCGCCCCACAGCGTTGTCAGCACAGGTTGCAGCAGCAGCCACAAGCTGCCCACGTGGGAAGGAAGCCGGGTGATGCTGCGCTTGATCCAAATCCACCCCAGGCTTTGCGGAATCAGCGCCATGAGAAACATGACCGCCTGATCCTGTCCGCTGCCCCCCAAGAGCGGTACCTGTTCCGCAAAAACCGCATACAGGCCTATGATCAGGGCTGAAAAAAACATGATCACGGACAAAGACAGAATTTCCGGATAATTTTTGGGAGTCCGGCGTTTGGCTGCATGCAGGCAAAACAAATAGCCGGTGTAGGTCAGACCCACCATCAGCCCCAGGGCAAATCCGGTTTCCGGCAAAACCAAAATCTTGGCCTTGGGCACTGCAGCGTACAAGCCCGTGAAAACCAGCGGCAGCAGAAGCCAAAACCACGGTGAGATTTTTTCCCGCCAGACAAAATGCCCGGCCAGGGCCATGAAGATGACCTGGGAATTGCCCAGCACCGTGGCCGGCCCTGCGCCAATATAAAAAATAGTTTTGTGCCAAATAATCAAATCCGCGGCCAAAAACAGGCCCGCCAGCAGAGAAGGCCAAACCCATCGTCCATTATTGGCTGCAAATTCAGTGCGGCGAAAAAGCAGGGAGGCAACGAATAAAATCAGCGTGGCATAAAAACAACGAAAAAAGGCGCTCACGGTGGGCGGCACGTGGGTGAACTTCACGAAGATGGCGGAAAAGCTGATGGCCACGCAGCCCGCGATCAGGGTGGCGTAAGTAGCCTGTCTCATCCGGGAAGTCAATACCCGAGCTTCGCCGGCGCTAGTGGGCACGTTTGCCGCTTCTCCATCCGTCTTTGCCGGAGAGTGGCATCCCCGAACCCATGCATCATCATTCGGATGAAGTTCCGACCGATTGGACATCATACGCTCCCAAAAGAAATTACGAAAACGAGGATGATAAGACAGGGGTGCGGAAAAATCAACAGTTATGCTGCACCAAAATCCGCCGTCAAATTTCAAATCGGCTTTGGGACACAAAGGTATTTATGAAAAGTAGTTTCACCCGTAGTTTCACCTGAATATCAAAGCACCTATGCGGACATGGGGGGCCCAAGGTGGGCTGCCTAATAAAAATCAGACGGTAGATTTAGGTATATCTCATCGTAGGACCTGGGGAAGATGGTTACGTCCTTATTTTTTCATTGAACAAAGCCAGTTATGTGAATACCCCAAAACCTTCTTGGGATTAATGACGGTCTGACTTTGGGAAAATACGCAAAATTTGATTGGCGCCTTTCAAAAACTCAAAATCAACCGGTTCCATTACAGCTTCCGCCCTCTTCAGGCGCTTCAGCAATGGCTTAAGCCAGGGTGAAATCATCCCCCGGATACTGGTTACCGGATAGATCCGTATCTCCTTGGAGGTAATACGTATTAGTTCGTTAATCACGCGCTGATGGAAATCCAGGCTCAGCTTATCGTCATGCAGGAACAAGAAATGCGAAACCAACGCAAGGGTGAATGACTTGGCATGAAATGGCGAGTTCGGGAATTTGACGGGAACATAGCGCCGTCGCCCCTGCTGTTGATAATCAGCCAGGAAGCGGCGGTAAGCGCGCTGACGGTAGCCCTTGAGGGTTTCAGGGGTTTTGTAAAAATCCCAGAAATAGTGGGGCAGGCTCTGAATCTTTTCCAACATTTCCCGCAGATCATGCCGGCAACGGAGGCGAATCTCCTCCGCGGGCAGTTCATAAATCGGATCCGCGCCAACAGCAGAAATGCCGCGAGCGTTGGCCTCGGCACAAAAGGAAGCAACGCCTGACCCTACGTCCAAGATTTTTTCCCTTTTCAGGTTGAAATCGTCAAGCTTAAAAATGCGGCGGTACTCGGAAAAAGTGCGCCCGATCAGAATTACATTTTGAAGCTGCATATAGTCGGCCATACTTTTAGCACTCCCGTAGCACCAATGTTTTATTGTTGAGCCAAGGTGCCATAAATGGTTTCAATTATTTCAGGCCGCCAAAGGCGGCATAACAATTATTTTTATGTAATACCTCAACCTGTTTAAAGCCCACTTTTTCCAGAAGTTTTAATTGCATCATAATCGGTCTTGGAGAATCTTCTTTTTCCACACTTTCAAAAACCAAGTCTTTAAGGTTGGGATAATTGAGATTATCCAGAAAGTGACCATAGCGTTCCCACATCATGTCTTGCAGGCCATCATGATCATGAAAAACCAAATCAGTGATCCAAAAACTGCCACCGGGTTTAACCAACTGATATATTTTCTCAAAAGTTTTAAACCAATCCTGATCATCTCTAAGATGATGCAAAACCGCAGCCGCTATCACAACATCATAATGATTTTCCGGTAAACGAATGGTTCTAATATCTCCCTGATAAGGGGTTACTTTTCCGCTGGTTTGTTGCTCCACGCGAGCCTTGGCTCTTTCCAACATGGGCATGCTCAGATCAACCAAGTCACAATCCAGATCGTCCCTTATTTGCAGGGCTTTTAAGGTATTATTACCGGCACCACATCCAATATCCAATATAGTTTTGGCTTGAGGTTGCACCTTGAAAGCCGCTTGTGTAATTAAATCCATCATCAAGGATGCATCAACAACGACCTGTTGGCCTGTTTCTAAATTGGAAAATCGGTCAACGGAAATGTCAAAACGGGCTCGAATTTCTTCAATTGAGGATTTATGTTTGAAATCATCTTTCATTTTTCAAACGCTCCATCATCAACTGGAAAAACACTGTCAAATTTTGTAAAGGTATACGGCTCGGACAGCATTTCATCAACGCGTTCACGCCATTTTTTAAAGTGCGCAGTTTCCCGGTGCTTCCATTGATCTTCCGTGGAATAATAGACTTCCACCAGCATGAATCGCGCGGGATCATCCTGACGCTGCAAAACATCAAAACGGGCGACCCCTGGTTCCAAAATGCCGTTCCGGGCATTTTCCAAGGTAATTTTCTTGAAGTCATCAATGGAATCGGATTTCACTTTTATGTCAACGTGGACAATGTACATGTATATCTCCCCGGCTTAAACGGATTCATGGCCAGGCCATGAAGTATGACCTC
>CAYVTN010000146.1:0-7452 GCA_964454395.1 uncultured bacterium
CACCCGCTTATCGGGTGTTTCCTTTTCCAGGGCCAGCGTAATATTTTTAAACAACCCGGTACGTAACAGCCTGAAAAAACTTTTATCCCAGGCGCTTTGGCTGTAAGTCATACCCGGGCGCAATACCAGCCGCTTCAAGACAAAAGCCCTGGATACGTGGTGGTTGCCTTTCACTTTAATCGCCGTAATGATAACTTTGGGTCCGGGGGTAATCTGCAAATGGATGGTCATGCGCCCGGGACTGGTGATGGAAATGCCGGCCACCTGCAACTTCACTTCCGCATACCCCTGCTCCAAATATAATTGACGCACTTGCTGGGCCAGGATGGTATTTTTTTCTTCCACATAAGGCCGGCCTTGCCATTTTTTCTCCAGATTCTCCCTGTCCTTCTGCGGCACCAGATCCGCCGTTGGCCCAAAATCAATGGCGGTAATAAAATAGCGCCGGCCCTCTTCAAGGGAAATGGTTATGGTGACCAAGGTTTTTTGCTCATGGAAGGTTAAGCGTGCTGCCCCGATGCGGACGTGGTAAAACCCTTCCCGTAAATAGCGGTTGCGGATATCGTTCAAACTTTGGGTGACCGCTTCCGCCACATAAATGTCCGGCCCGGCCATGCTGTTTTGGCTCAGTTGTTGACGCATCATAGTCTGCAGGATTGAGGCGGTAAAAAAATGTTCTCCTTGGAACAAAATTTTTTGAATGCGCACTCGCGGCCCTTCCTGGATATCAAAAACCGCTTGCCGCTGCCCCCTGGCTTTTTCCACAAAATGATAATTTACCGCCGCCCAAGCATAGCCAGCCAGGACATAAAATTGCTTAAGATAATAAGCCAAGTCGTCCGCATCGGCATGGTCCTGTCCCCGTTCCTTTAAAGCCGCCGCGGCTTGCCGATTGCTCGACAGCAATTGGGCCGTGCTGAAAGCATGATTACCCTGCAGCACGATGGTCACCCCCTCGGCTTCCGCCCCTGCCGGGACGAAGAGCAGCAGCACCAGGATAACCGCCAAAGCCGGAAGTCGTGAACTTGGTTTATTCCAGTTCCACCACCAGCCGTAAACCGGCATTGTAATCGTCATATTGATCGCGCTCCGTCACCAGATTGAGAACATCATCCTTAAAGAACACACTTTTGCCTATCTCATATTGTAATCTCAAGGTTTCCTGGCCGCCCCGGGAAATATCCCGGCCCATTTCCAGGTCAATTTTATCCAGCAGGCTCTCGGTGCCGCTTTTCGTGCCCAACCAGTTGCCCAGCGCCTGACGACTGAGATACAAGGCGGTGTTTAATCCCGTTTGCAGGGCAATTCTTCGGGTGGAACTTTGTTGGGGTGTTTGCCCTGACAGCACCAGCAAGATCAACTGATCCTGGGGCAGAACCGGTTGGGAGCCGAAAATAATCTGCGGCTTGGCCGTGGTGCCACTGACGGCGACATTGACATCATAACCCCGCATACGGCCGGAACCATTCAAGGCCAATGTGATAATGCCGGGCTGAGCGGGATCGAACCGCAACAACCCATTGTTTATGGTTATCCGCCCGGCGGGAAAAAAAGTTTCGGCCTGCTCTACGTAAACCACACCGTCCAGCAAGGGGGTGCGCCCCGTACCCTCCAGAGTCAAGGCGCAGCGCAACTGACCCTTAACCAAATTGGCGTCCACTTTAAAGGGGTTTTGCGTCCTGATCGCGACGTCAAAATGCATGGCCCCCAGTACAGGTCCTGGAAGCGAAAAAAGCGTGTACACCCGGCCTGGTGAAGGAGTCGTTTGGCGAAGAAAACTCAAAACATCCATGGGCTGGCGATAGCGCCCTTCGGTGATCTGTAACCGCCCTTTGACCAGCAGTTTTTCCAGAGGCCCCGTGACGGTCAGAGCGGCATTGGAGCGCATATTCGTCACATTGTCACGCCATAACAAAATATTTTTGCCGTTTACGGCCAGGTCCAGGGATACCGGCGCGGTTACATGGGCTTGGCCCGACAGCGTCAACGTTCCGCCGGCAAGGCGCCCTTGCGTGGGTGCCAACGTTATCCGACCGTCCTGCCAGTACAAGGCCATGGCTGAAAACGTTACCTGCTGGCTTGGCGTCAAAGTCAGGGTTACCTGCTCCACCAGTCCCCTACCTTCACCTGCAAGACCTTGGTGAATCATCCGGCCTTTAAAGTTGGTGCTTAATTGTTCCGCCCGCAGGGCCACATCGCCATTGGCCAGGCGGTACGCCGGTTGCTTAATCTCCAGCCGGGCTGCAAGCGCCCCGGAGGTCAGGCTGCCTTCAAAATGCGCCTCACCGGAAGCGGTTCCATACCACCCCGGCCGGTCAAACAGCCCGGCTAAAGACTCCAAGGCCAGGGCATGCAGGTCGAGGCTGAGTTGAACCTGGGCATGAGTGGGGTCATCAAGCCAGACCCATGGATTAAAGCGTAATGCCGTGAGGTCCAGCCGGCCTCCAGGCTCCATCACCAGGCTGCTGGTGGCGCTTAGTTCACTATTTTTTTCCAAGCGGCCTTCCAGGCTAAAATGATGAGGCAGCGTTTTGCTCCAGGTGGTCCGCCATCCCCAAAGCCGGACCAAATGAGGCAGATCATCGGACTGGAAGCTGAAGCGCCCGCTGATTCGATCGGGCCATGCCGATCCGCGGGTATAGTTTTTCAAGGTACCCGCCCACTGCCAGTCGGTCAACTCCAGGCGGTTGCGCCCCTGCACGATCAGCGCGGAAGGCAGCAACCAGGTTTTATTTTTTTTCTGTAAGATGATATCCGCTGATTCAACAGCATGATCCAGTATGCGCCCCCGGCGCCAGTGGATATTCACGGCCCCCCCGGCCTTTTCAAAATCCCACTCCCTCATTTGCCCCTCTCCCTGCAGGTTCACCTCACCCCGGATGTTGTAGGCCGCCAGCCAGCCAAACCAATCAGCTTGGGCAAGGTGCTTAAGATGGGCTTCAATCCACGCATTCTGCCGTCGGGAGGTGACCACCCCTTTTGTCCGCACCCAATAGTCCGGGCTTTCCATCGCCAGGGCAACCGCGCCCTGGCGGTGATAAGTCCCGGACAACCTCAAGGTGCCGGCCTGAAATGAGGAAGGTGTCAAGGTCAAATTATTTAATTGGATCCGGGCACCGGACCAGGTAAGGGTGAAGGCCAGTTTAAAGTCGCGTTTTACGTGGTTAAGATCAACGTGAACCTGGTCACTCCGGCCGGTAATCAGCAACGTGTCCGGATTTTGTCCTGAGATGGCTCTGCTGTCAAGCTGCAGTTGCCGAATATCCAGGGCTGGACTGCGAAAATTTAAAAGCGCGTCTTTCACGATAAGCTTCGGCCATGTCCATGGTCCGGCCCAGGACGGGGTACTCCGGCCGGCGGGGCTGGACGCCCCCAAACGGATGTCCGCTCGTGCCCCGTTCACCTCAATGCGTGTAGCGTGAAGCATGGCTGTGGCACCTTGGTTCCAGAGATGCCAGGCAGGCATGATCACGACCTGGTCTGCCTGCAGGGCCCTGATGGGACTCGACGCTTTAGGCACTTTCATTTTCAAGCCTTTTACCACAAGGTGATTCCAGTCCGGAATTTGAACCTCTTCAACATGGACAGGATGGTGCAGAAGGGTTCCGACCAGGACGGGCACAAGCCGGGTGGCTGCTGCTTCCCGCAGTGGTCGCAGCATTAAAAAAGCGCTGATGCCACCTCCCAGCATAACCACCACCAGCATGGCTCCCAGGCCGGCCATTAATAGTCGCAACCTATTTTTCCTGATCATGTTCACCTTCCCGCCGGCGAAACCTGCCGGCGTTTTTATTTAAGCACTCGTCAAAACCTGGTCCTTGTAGTGGAGCATATCCTTTTTGCCAGGATGGTCGTCAATGGTGATGTTTAAGAGCACCCGCGGTGCCCGGGTCAAAACATGATCACGGCATTGGTTAATCAAGGCCATAATCTCCTGCCAATTGCCTTCCACCGCTGTTCCCATGCTGCCAAATTGATAAGGCAGGCCGCTGTTTTTAATCAGCCTGGCCACCGATTGGAGTGGTCCGCTTAAATGTTCCCCCATTCCCAGGGGCGTTATTTGAAATTGAGCCAACATTACCGTCACCTCCTCTTTCTTCCGGAAAGCTTTTGCACCCTTTTTAGTTCCCGCTTTCCGCTGGTCTTTGGGTATCAATCTTATATCAACTTTGTCAGCTTCATGAAATCGCCTTATTTTTTGACCTTTTGTCTTGATCTTCTGTTCCCATCGCGAATAACTGTGCATGACCAAAACCTGATGAACACACCGCAGTTTGGGCTGGTGACGGATAATTGGGGAAGCCTTTTTTTGCCCTGCGGTTTCTAAAAAGCAGCAGGGGTAGTAAGCTAAGAGAACCCGAAGGGAGGGATAAGTAATGAAACAGCGGCTTGATGGCGTCACTAAAACAAAACTTTTTAGCGTGCCGGGCGTTGCGGCTGTCGTTCCCGCACAAGCAAGAAACAAGATGTTGGAAATTGTTCTTAAATGTGATTCCTATGGTAGTGTGGAGACGGTGAATGCTGTCCTTGCCTCCCTTCCCGGTCTCAAGATTATTCAGAGTGGCGTGGGGCTGGTGACGCAGGCCGACTTACTGATGGCCAGAACCGGCAGTGGACTGGTCATTGGCTTTAATACCGGCATATCTCCCGCGCTGTATAGTGCCGTGGCTGCCGAACACCTTGAAATCAGGCTATATGGCGTTATCTACACCCTGCTCAATGACGTAAAGGCCATCTTGGCCTCCCGCCTTAGCCAGAGGAAAGCGGAGGATACCATTATCGGAACCGCCAACGTGATCCGGCTTTTTCCCGGCAGCCGGCATGGCATTATTGTAGGCTGTGAAATCAAGGAAGGAAAATTGCTGGTGGGTAAACCGCTGCGTGTAATTGCGCCGGCCGGCATTATTTATAAAGGACGCCTTGAGTCCATGCATATTGAAAATCGGGCGGTCAACACTGCCCACGCCGGTCAGCAGGTGGGCATCAAAATCCATCATTTTGAACAAATTCATGTGGGTGACCTCGTCGAATGTTTTAAGCCTTCTCCGTCTGTTGCGGGAAAAGACTGGCACCCCAGCGGCAAGGTGATTCATCTCCCTTAAGCTATTTGCGCTTCCCGTGATTTATCAAAAATGAGCGGCCAGACGTTGTTTTAAAAGCAGGGCGAGGTTTTCCGCTTCAAAATATACATTCTCCATCTTGTAATAATAATGTGCATAAAAGGGAATAATTCTGACAATCATGTATAAGGGATCTTTGGACCCTTCATGGTAATAACGTTTCCAGAGGGAGCGCCATAATTTTTGTTTGATCAGCTGATTTTCCACAATCTCAGCCTTGCCTCCGATCATAAAGCCTTCCGCATTTTGAGGAAGACAATAATAAGCCGAGACCATGGGATTGGCCTTAATATGACTTATCTTGGGCGAATTACTGTCGGTGTTAAAATAAACTCTTCCTCCATTGAAATCGCCTTCCAAGTCCCCTAACAGGTCGTTGTATTCGGTTTGATTCCACATGTTCAGCAGAGCTCGCACTTGTGGTCTTCCTTGCCTGTCTATAGTGCCCAGGTAGAACACCTTGGTTTTACGTTGTAAGGCCTGACCTTTTTTCCAGGCTTCTTCCATGGTTAAGCCGCTCATAGTCCACCTCCCTGCAGGCTGACTTGTTGGGGTGTAGCCTGCTGCTTCTCCCATTGCTGGTTAAGGCTAAAGAGCGCATCATAAGTCAGCGAGGGAAAAGACCATACCATTTCGCTCAATTGGGTGATGGTCAGTTTTTGCCTGATGGCCAGGGCCATCAGGTTAATGACCTCATAGACATTATGGCCCAACAAATGGGCGCCCAATAACCGTCCGCTGCTTGGTTCCACGATTATTTTATAAAAAGCATCACGATAGCCCACCCGGCGGGTCTCATGGCGGCGGGAAGCATCCATACTGATCACCGCGGTCTTCTCCGAATCCCGGGCGGGATCACCGGGCTTCAATCCCACCGCCGCCAGCATGGGCAGGGCAAAAACCACGGAAGGAATAACGCTGTAATCAGGTGTGGCTTGATTACCTTTCAACAAGTTACCGGCGATTACCCTGCTCTCCATTTCCGCCACTGGCGTCAACTGCCTGGACCCGGGCAAAACATCCCCACAGGCATATACGGCGGGGTTGCTGATGCTCTGCAGGTATTGGTTAACCTCAATGCCTCCTTCCTTCACCGCCACCCGGCCTGCGGCCAAATTCAATTCTCCAATAGCCGGTACCCTTCCGGTGGTGTTCACCACCACTTCCCCTGTGACTGTTTCTTTGCCCTTGTTCGTCTCAATGATGACGGCCAAATGGTTTTCTTCCTGTTTAATTTCCGTTACCTTGCTGTTGATGCGAACTTCAATGCCTGTTTCCAGGCCGGCTTGGTTAAGCTTGGCGACCAGTTCCTCATCAAAAGCATGCAGCGTGCGCGAGGTTGCCTCCAAAATAATCGCCTCGCTGCCCGCATGTTTGACCACATGGGCAAGTTCATAGGCAATATAACCGCCCCCAACAAACACGAATTTTCTCGGCAATGTTTCCAGATTAAGGAAAGCTTCACTGTCAATGGCCAGGTTACCGCCCGGCAGCTCAAGTGGCCTGGGCGTGGACCCGGTGCCGATTAAAATGTGTTCCGCCTTCAGGGTATCATGATGAACCGTCACTTCCCCGGGCCCTGAAAAACGAGCCGTGCCGGAAAAGTAGTCGATGCCCAACGCCTTCAGTTTATCTTCATTGGCCTGGGGAATGGTCTCCATCATTTTTCCTTTAAAATGCATGGCGTCATGCCAGACCATTTTACTGCCATAACTTATGCCTTTGCCTTCCATATTCCCCAGCCGTTCCACCAATTCGGCCAAACCGGTCAATACTCTTTTGGGATTGCATCCCCGCAGGGCACAAGTGCCGCCCAGGGGGCGCTTCTCCACCAAAGCCACTGTCCATCCTGCTTTTCTGCAGATTTCAGCAGCGGTCATGCCCGCTTCTCCCGACCCTATTGCAATGAGATTATATTTTTTTTCCATTCCCAATGTCCGCCTTGGTTAAATTCCCTCTTCCTTATTTTTAATACCTTTATAATGCAAAATTTCTACCGGCACATCCTCCTCTGCCCCTTTTTTCCTGATCTTTTACCTCTTGGCTGGTTTGACCCCAACCGTTCTGATTTGTCGTGGGTTTGGTGAACAGCCGTTAAGCGGCCAGGCATGGGAAATAGTTAGTTCTTGTTGCGGAAAGTCGGTTTTTTATACAAGACAGTGTGTGTAGGGGCACGGCATGCCGTGCCCCTACAAAATCCCCTTTAATTTAAAGCGATCGATTTAATTACCGTATGTACTGCGGACCCATAACTGAAAAATAAATTTATCCGCAACAAGAACTAGGAGCCTGTCGGACTTTTTTGTTTGATGATATGGTATAATAACGAAGT
>CAYVTN010000147.1:0-7419 GCA_964454395.1 uncultured bacterium
AATTTGATTCCCGTACTGACCGTGTATGAAAATGTGGAGATGCCCCTTAAGCTCCTGAAAAAACATAACCAAGAAGAAATTAAACAGCAGGTCATGGCCATGCTCCAGCGGGTGGGGTTAAAGGGCCTGGGCAACCGGCATCCTCTGGAACTCTCAGGCGGGCAGCAGCAACGTGTGTCCATTGCCAGGGCGCTGGTGAAAAATCCCAAGATGGTGCTGGCCGATGAACCGACCGCCAACCTCGACTCCAAAACCGGCGAGGGTATTGTGGACCTGATGAAGGAACTCAATGCCAAGGACCAGGTGACCTTTGTTTTTTCCACCCACGATCAATTAATCATGAAGCATGCCCGGCGGCTGGTCAAAATCCGGGACGGAAGGATCGAGGCATGAGTTACCTCTTCAAACTGGCCGTGAAAAATATCCTGCGCGCCAAGCGCAGGACCATGCTCACGTTCCTTATCCTTTCTTTTGGGGTGGGTATTTACATTCTCTTTGCCTGCCTCATGGCCGGGCTGGATCAGGATTCCATCAAAAACATCATTGATTTTGAGACCGGGCACTACAAGATTCGCAGCGCGACTTTTGACGAAGATGCCCCTTATGAGCCGGGCAATTATATCACCAATCCCCAAGCCATTATGGACAAACTGAAAACCCTGCCTTTTGTGACGGGCATGACCGAACGTCTGGCTTTTTTAGGCGAATTGGACAATAGCCGGGACACCCTGCCCGTGGTGGCCGTGGGCATTGGGCCTCAGGACGATCAAGTCTTTGACCTGAAACGTTATGTTGTTCAGGGTCAACTGGAAAAAGACGGGGTGGTGCTCGGAAAATCCCTGGCCAAGGATTTGGGGGTGGCCGTGGGCGACTGGGTGTACCTGACGTTTCGTACTCAACAGGGCATGTTGACCTCTCAGGATTTCCCGGTGACCGGCATCATTTTATCCGCCAATCCCCAGGTCAATTCTTCCACGGTCTATTTGGATCTGGACCAGGCCCGGCAATTGATGAGCACCACCGATGTTACCGAGATATCAATCAAAACCGATGATTTTTTCAAGGTGGCCGCTTATGAGCCGCAGATCAAGCAGGCGCTTGCAGGTCTTGGAACCAAAGTCTACAGCTGGCAGACCTTGTCGGAAGATTTCCGGTCCATGATGGCCATGAAACGGAAATTCCAAAATATTCTGGTGCTCATGATTATGGTGATTGCCGTGGTGGGCATTGTAAACACCATGCTCATGTCGGTGTATGAGAAAAAGCGGGAGATCGGTACCATGAAAGCCCTGGGGTTTACCAACCGTCAGGTCCAAAACTTATTTCTAATGGAAGGCGCTTTCATCGGCATTGCCGGTGGTATCGCCGGTCTGGTGCTGGGAACCCTGTTCAATGCGTACTTTGCTTTTGTGGGCATTGACCTCACGGCCATGCTGGGGGATCAGGATTTCGGCGTGCCTATCATGGGGGTGATGAAGTCCACCTGGGTGGCAGGGGCCTATATCAATGCCATGGTGTTTACGTTGGTCGCCAGTTTGGCCGCCAGTTACTATCCTGCAAAAAAAGTGACCAAGATGGAAGCCATGGAGTGTTTACGTACTGTTCAATAAAGGAGTGAACCGATGCTTATCAAATTCGCTTTGAGAAATGTATTGCGTAACCGGCGCAGGAGTTTTTTAACCGCTCTGGGGGTTTTGGTGGCCGCGCTGATTGTGGGACTGGCCCAAGGCTGGATCAACGGCTTGGTGGATATGTATATGCAAAATTACATTGTTTATCAAACCGGAAATATTCGTATTACGACCGGGGATTTCCATGACCGGGAGCGGTTTATGCCGGTGGACACTTTGATCCCCCAGGCCGAGGCCCTCAAAGACAAGGTGCAAGTCCTGCCGGGGGTTAAGGCGGTGGAAGAAAGGATTCGCTTTGGAATACTCTTGGGGCATAAGGATTCCACGGTTAATGCTTTGGGCATGGGCCTGGATTTACAGCGTTCGGTGTTGGATCTTAAAGATAAAATCATTAAAGGCAGCCTGGCCGGTGACGGCATTTACATTGGCAAAGACCTGGCCAAACAGTTGAACGTCGATCTGGGCCAGGAGCTGCTGCTGGCCACCAAAACCTCGGAAGGCGGGCTCAATGGCATTAAATTGCCCATCAAGGGCATCTTTAATTTTGGTGTAAGTCTTTATAACAAGAAAGTGTTTTTCATACCCTTGACCGAGGCCAAACGACTGCTTAAAATTCGCCAGGGGACGACCGAGCTCTATGTTTTCACGGACAAGGAGGCACTCACCGATCCCGTGGCCGCCCAAATCACATCGCTGTTGCCGCCGGGCACGGTGGCGCTGACTTATCGCCAGCAATTGGGCAGCTTTTATTCCACCCTGGCCAGCATGAAAATCATTTATCTTTTCATCGAAGCCCTGATCCTCTTTTTAGCTTCCTTTATTGTGATCAATACCATGATGATGGCTATTTTCGAACGGCTCCATGAAATCGGTACCCTCAAAGCCCTTGGGTTTACTGATCGCCAGCTTTTCCTTAACTTCACCCTGGAAGGTGCCTTTATTGGCGCGGCCGGTGGTATTCCGGGGGCACTGCTGGGTTATGGTCTTGTCGGCATCTTTACGCTCACCGGCATTAATTTGGAATCCTTTTTATCAGGCGCCGACATGCCCGTGGAATATGTGCTTCATCCCAGCTTATCCTGGGTAGCCATGCTTTTGGCCATTTTGTTGTCGATTGTAATACCGGCCCTGGCGGCCATGATTCCTGCCCGATATGCACGCAAACTGGCACCGGCGGAAGCGCTAAGAAAATAGGGTGAGTGGCGCAAGATTCTGTTTAACTGTTTAACAGCCATGTTTCATTTTGAAAAAGCGAAATCAAATGTGAGGCGTGTGATAAAAAACCCCCTTTCTCAAATTAAAAATCCCTTTAATTTAAGCTGCTTTTTTATCCGCCTTTGATCACCATCAAAATTAATTTTGGCATGCTCCATGCTTTATAAAAGTAGCGGGATTGATGAGAAGCATAAACAAGGAGGCGATTAAAATGGCAATCTCAAGATGGCAACCGAACAGAGGACTTGGCAGGGTAGAAAGAGATTTTGACGATTTATTCAATGCATTTGGATGGCCTTTTCTCAACAGGGAGCGAGAGAGAGAAGAGCGGATGGCATTGATGCCGGTAACGGATATCAATGAAACCAAAGATGGTTATCACATTGAAATGGAAATGCCCGGCATCGGCAAAGATGATTTTAAAGTGGAATTGCACAACGATGTCTTGACCATTCATGGTGAGAAAAAGGAAGAAAAAGAAAGCAAAGAGGAGAACAGCTATTGCTCGGAACGGGTATACGGCAGCTTTAGCCGCAGTTTTCGGCTTCCTGGTCAGATCAAAGCTGAAGACATCAAGGCGGAATACAAAGACGGTATTCTGAAGCTGCTGGTGCCTAAAGCTGAAGAGGCCAAAACCAAACAAATTCAGGTTCATTAACCCAAGTGTGCAGCCTGCCAGGCTAGCCTGGCAGGCTTTTTTTTATTTAAAAGAGTGCTTGATCTGAGAGGGTGCGGAATAAAATACCGTTCTTGACGAAAGCAGGGCGAGCCGCTATGCTGAGGCGTTTAAAGAAACACTTTTGATTTTAAAAGGCCAATAATAAAAGGACGCTGGTTTAATGGAAGAAGCAGCGGCATGGCATGCCAACGAGGAGAAGATGAATAAAGCGCCGAGTACAACTTTGCAGGCGCTGGGGTGGTCTGATTTTTTTCAAACCGCCCTGGCGGATAGGCCTGTTGCTCTGAATAGGAGCGTCGGCCGTATCGGCATCGAATTCAATAACTTCTACCTTGTGCATACGGCTCAGGGCGAAATGTTGGCTGAAGCCAGCGGCAAATTGCTCTTTCAGGCCAAAGATCAAAGCGCACTGCCCAAAGTGGGCGATTGGGCGGTGATCACCATGGTGCCGGGCGAACAAAAGTGCATTATTCATGCCTTGTTGCCTAGACGAACAACCCTTTCCCGAAAAATTGCGGGCCAACGGGTGGAAGAACAGATTATAGCCGCCAATCTGGATACGGTCTTTATCGTGCAGGGCCTGGACGACAATTACAACCTGCGCCGACTGGAACGCTATCTGCCCATGATTTATGAAGGTGGTATGACGGCTGCGATTATCTTAAACAAATGCGATTTGGATGGCGAGGCGAATTTCCATCAGAAGGAGGTTGAAACCATTGCCGGCCGGGTGCCGGTTTTTTTAACCAGCTGTTTGACGGAGCAGGGGTTGGATGAATTGAAGGCATTCATACAGCCCGGCTCATCCTATGCCTTGGTAGGGTCGTCGGGCGTGGGCAAGTCCTCGTTGATCAATGGCCTTTGCGGCCGTGACTTACAAACCACCCTGGAAGTGCGGGCTGCGGATTCCAAAGGACGCCATGCCACCACCAGAAGGGAAATGATAGCCCTGCCCGGCGGTGGAATTCTTATTGACACGCCGGGCATGCGGGAACTGCAAATCTGGGATGTTGATGAAGGGATTAAAGAAACTTTTGGAGACATCGAGGTTTTAGCCTCCGAATGTCATTTTTCCGATTGTCGTCACATCAGCGAAACCAAATGCGCCGTCAAGGCGGCAGTGGAAGCAGGTGCCTTGTCTGCCAAACGTTATGAAAATTATCTTAAAATGTTAAAAGAACAGCACTATCTTGAATCGCGCTTAAATGACCATGCGGTGTTGGCTGAAAAGCAACGCAAAAAGCGCTTGGAAAAAGGGTACAAGCGCAGCGCCAAACTCATTCGCGATAAAAAACATACGAGGGAGGCTGAGTAAGCAAAGGCTGCACGTTTTGGCTGACTTGTCTGAATAACCTTATTAACGATCCTCGCTTTTCCTAAAATTTAATTCCTGCTGTTATCCGATATTCCCACACTTGTTTAGCGTCGCCAGTTTAGGTCGTTTCTTCTGTAAATCTTTTTTGCAGTTGATGTTTTTTTAATGGAAAAGTATTGCATTTTTTATTTGGAGAAGGTCTAAGAGGAAGAGAACCGCAAAATGGATTTGATGGTTTTTATATGCTTGCGCTGAAATGGTGAGGCTGGGTTCGCAAGCCAAGTTAAAAAAATATTGGGCTACCCTCTCCCGGGGAGGAGATGGCATGAGGGATAAATTAAATTAATAATATATAAAGAAAAAATTAAATAAATTAATAAACACATTGACTTAAATTAATTTAATTTGTATTATAGAGGTACAAAGTTAAAGGCGGTGGTTGTTATGGCCAAAGGGTGGCAGACCTTGGTTCAATTAAGTGAGCAGGGCGAGATTATTATTGAGCGGGTCCATTTGCCGGCTCAGGATATTCATGTGGAAGGCCGGTTTGAATTGCCGGCACTGGCGAAGCTGGCGCTTGATGATCAAATATTTGTGGCCGCATTTATTAAAACCCATGGGTCCATCAAACAGATGGAGCAGCTTTTTGGGGTAAGCTATCCCACCATTAAAAACAGGCTTAACCGGCTGGGCAAAGCCTTCGACTTTGTGAAAGTGGACAAGGAAGAAGGGCAGCTCAGTATTTTGGAACAGTTGGAGCGCGGGGAGTTAACGGTTGAGGAAGCCTTGGAGAGGATGAGCTCATGATGATTCCGCCGGCGGTCTTTTGGATAAAAATTAAAGGACGCAACCAAAGGGGCTTTACCTTATGGCTTCCCTTGTTTGTGGTGCTGTGGCCGCTGCTATTGCTGGTAGCGGCGCTGGTGATGGTCTTCTGGCTCTTGTTTCTGCCCTGGGCGGTCTGGACAACCCAAGGAAGAAAGCAGTTAGGTTGGCCCATGGCCCTGTACCTGCTGTTGTGTTCCTTAAAAGGGTTGTC
This sequence comes from uncultured bacterium, assembly GCA_964454395.1. Classification (GTDB taxonomy): domain Bacteria; phylum Oederibacteriota; class JAAXVQ01; order JAAXVQ01; family JAUVAV01; genus CAVQBK01. Next base: position 5,880 of record CAYVTN010000147.1, read on the forward strand.
GATCAATGTAAGAGGCAAAGACGAAGTTCAACTCGTCATTTCTTAAGGAGGTGTATCATGTCACAGGAAACGCACAAGATTTTAGAAATGTTGCAACAAGGTAAAATTGCTGTCGACGACGCGGAAAAGTTGTTGAAGGCACTAAAAGAGGAACCCATCCCCACCTCTTCACCGGTCGCTACGCCGGGGACTAAAGCAAAATTTCATTATTTAATGGTCAATGTGCATGAGGTGGACCCGCAAGGGAAGGAAGTTGAGAAAGTCAATATACGGGTGCCTTTTCAGGTCCTGCGCGCAGGGGTTAAATTGGCATCCCTGCTGCCTGCCCATGTAAAAGGAAAAGTCAACCAAGCCTTGTCCGAACAGGGGCTGGGATATGATTTTGACAATCTCAAACCGGAGAATTTGGAAGAGCTTATTAATGCTTTGGGGGAAATGACCGTGGAAGTCAACGATGAGAATGACAAGGTCAGAATTTACTGCGTGTAAAACGTCATGGGCCACCGTCCAACCTGCCAGGCCGGTCATATAACGGCAAGCCAAAGGCGATTTGGCATGTTAGACAAGAGGGCGGGGAGGGAAAATTATTACCCAACCATAGGCAGCTCATGTACAATAAGAGGCGCCTTAGTCTAAAAACCAGCGAGGAGCCTGCTTATGTACGACGTGATGTTGGTGATCGGTATAATTCTATACATTTACCTCATGATCACCACCATTTACCTGTTGTTGGACAATCGGGAGGTCTCCTCCACACTGGCCTGGATTTTGGTTTTTGTTTTCCTGCCTCTGGTTGGATTTGTGGTTTATATTTTCGCCGGGCGCAATTGGCGCAAAAAGAAAAGAAATCATCAGATCGACTATCATTTGGGTGAGGGCATACTTAAGGATATTATGGCACCTTTGGTCCAACGTCATGAGCGCCTGGCCAAATCGCTCAAGCAACGCTGGCGCCTGCCTAAATATAAAAATGAGCTGGTGGAGCTCTTTTATCAGAATTCCGATGCCTTGTTGACCAGCGCGGAGGATGTTGTTTTTTATTTTTCCGGCCACTATAAATTTTCCCAATTGATCAAAGATATTAAAGCCGCCAAGCAGTACATATTTATTGAGTATTTTATTTGGCGCAACGATTCCCTGACCGAACTCATCAAGGACGCATTGATTAAAAAGGCCGGGGAAGGGGTTAAAATCAAAATCCTTACCGATTCTTTCGGTAGTTTCCTGCTTAAAAGAAAATACATCAGAGCGTTGCGGCAAGCTGGCATTGAAATCTATAAATTCTACAATTTTATGTCTCTGGTGAAGTTCCACACCATCAATTATCGTAACCACCGTAAAATCGTGGTCATCGACGGCCGAGTCGGGTTTACGGGCGGAATGAATATGGGCATGGAATATATTAATGGCGGCAAGAAATTCGATCTTTGGCGCGACACCCATCTGCGCCTTCAAGGTCAGGCCGTGCGGCTTTTAGAAATCATTTTTGCCATTGATTGGTACAACACCACCCATGAACTAATCCTAACGCCCAAGCAAC
>CAYVTN010000148.1:0-7391 GCA_964454395.1 uncultured bacterium
CTCATTGATGCGTTCCGATAACATGGCGATCTGAACTTCCGGCGAACCCGTATCCGTTTCATGAACCTTGTTTTCTTCAATGATTAGTTTTTTACGCTCTTTCACTAAGGGCATCCTGATGCACCTCCTCTCCATAGAATTTTAAGAACAAACTTTTCCTACTTTATAGCATGGAAAATGTTTATATCATAATGATACGATGGTGTCAATAGAATAGTCATTTCGATTTTATTTTCCGACGTCGGTGTTTCCTTTTGCTTTTTCGCTTTTTCTTGTGGTTTTTAGATATTTTTCTTTCAACTTTGATCGTAATCGACTTGGTTTGGTATGCTTTCAAATCAATCCATGTTTCAAAAGCCACGGGGTGACCATTAACGGTCAATCGGACGGCCTTGCCCAATCGTGGCGCTATATCCAAAGTAAGCCGTTTGTGTTGCACCGGAAGATGGGCAATATGCAGAGCCTGATCAACCAAGGGTCTGGAGATCATGATGCCACGGGGAGCGATTTCCAGCCCTCCCAGGCCCCGTAGAAGAAGAGGGATATAAGAGTAGGATGAAAAAGACAGCCCTCCTGCGGGCATGGCGCTGTTGCCGGGAAGGCCGCATAGTTCGGGATCAGTAATGATTTTTTTGGTGTAGCTTTTGAGCTGCTGCCAAGCCTCCGGCGCAATGGTTGGGGTTGTCAGACCGGCAAGCAGCACGCGATGGGTGAAGCCGCAGTCATAGCTGTTGGCATTGATGGGCAGGATATCATTGGACGCAGGTTGATCCTTTAAGAATGAGCGGTAAAAACCCTGCTCTTCACGCCATTCGGGATTGATCCAGCAGTCCCGGAATACAATCTCCTGCCGGGCGCGCGGCCCGATATTGTCCAGATAGGCATTAATGGCGCTGATATGCCGGATGTCCAACATGACATCACGGTCTTCCAGCCGTCCGAAGGCGTAAAAACCTTCCCGGCCAAGCCGGCTGTTCCAATAATTTTCCACCAATACAGTGCTGGCTTTTTGAACTTTTTTATTCAAGGCGCGTGTCAGTCTGGGGCGGTTCAAAAGACTGAAGAGCTCGCCAAGATAGCGGTAGGCCAGAATGGAGGCCATGCTGTACTGACACAACTGCAGGTCCGTTTCCCGGGCGTGATAAACCGGTTCATCCGGTTTCACCGCCCCTTGTGGGTTGAGGGTAATTCTGAAATTTGGAAGACCGTCGTGATCATCGTCAAGGCTGTCGATATAGGTCATCAAGTCCTGAATCCTAAAGGCATTTTCCCTCAGCCAGTCCAAGTCGCCGCTGTAGGCAAGATAATCATAAATCATATGAACAAGGTAGACGACTTCGACTGATTCCTGCCGCTCATCCAACCATTGGTTGAGATAATTCTTTACTTCCCTGAAATAACCCAGAGCCAGCAAGCCGCGCAGGCCGGCCGCCACTTTTTCCGGTGAAGCTCCCCTATTGTCCGCCATGGTGGCAAAAATGAGGCTTTGGCGCCCTTGACGCTTTATCTGCCACGGCGCCCAGTGCTTCAGAATACGAAAAAAATAATTTATATACGGATCCGTGGTGACCATGGCCGTGCCGTTTGATGCCACGGCCGCTTGTTTGGCCTTCCAGGCTGAATAACCGGAGGTGACGCGCAGACGCGCCACTTGCTCCATCACACTTTTCCGGTCCAAGCCCCAGGTTTGTATGAATTCAAATACCATGGGTTGTTGCGGTTCCAGGTCAATGGCCGGGGTTTCCAAGGCAAGGTTGTTCAGGCTGACGGACCGTGCGCCCCCGTTTTCTCCCAAATTCCCCGGACCGGCATCGGTTGTCACCTTCCCTCCTCCCGGTGCCCAGGCCAGGGCCAGCCACGTCTCCCCGCCCTGGACAAGACGATGAAAATAAACGGCACTGCTGCGAAAATCGTTTTCCCAAAAAGCGTCAGGGGATGCTTTTTCAACATTTCCCAGCAGACAGGGTTGGATGAAATTGGCATTCAGGCGAAATCCGGAAAGTTTGTGGCGGCCATGATTAACCGCCTTAAAACGAACGACCACCGCGGGAATGGCGACAGCCTGATAATAGGAACGCCTTACCTGCACATGGCCTGCAAATTGCCAATCTTCTTTCAGGATGCCCGGGGCAATGGCAAGGGTCAGTTCCGGACTCTTCCGGCCGGGCTGGAAAGGGTGTTCTTTTTTAATGGTGCTGTAGGAAAAGGTTAAAACGCTTTGAAACTTTTGACCTTGCGGCAAGAACAGGATTCCATCCGGGCCGGCATGGCCCGGTCCATACTTTAACAGTTGAACCATGGCATGCTGATAACGAACGGCCAGCACTGCTTGGGCGTCCATTGGGCTTGGCCAGGTTCTGATGAACGATTGGATTTGACCTGCAGGGGTAGTGTTGAGGGCGAGTGAATAAACCGGCGCGCCGCCGGCCCGGCCATTGGGTTCAGGTGTAAATACGGGAACAGCATGAAGCTGATGTGGATCAGCATCCCGGGCCGGGAGGCTTGATGCTGATCCACAGATCATGGTAAGCCAAAAAGTGATAAGCAACCAGCCCCACCGGACTGACAGGGCTCGGGGCATGGCGTGTGCTCCTTAATTAATTGTTCTTAAACTGTTTGATCAACTCCGGCACAACCTCATTGACATCACCTACAATGCCGTAGGTGGCCACCTTGAAGATTTCAGCATCAGGATCGCGGTTGACGGCAATAATGGTGTCCGATGATTGCATCCCCGCCAAATGCTGGATGGCGCCGGAAACACCGAGAGCAAAATACACTTTGGGACAAACGGTTTTGCCCGTTTGGCCGACCTGATGGGAGTAAGGAATCCAGCCGGCATCCACCACGGCGCGTGAAGCTCCCACCGCGCCGCCGACAGCAGCAGCCAATTCACGGACAAGGTGTAAATTTTCCTGGCTGCCCATGCCCCGTCCACCGGTCACAATAATATCGGCTTCGGTGATATTGCAGGTCTCCTCTATCTCTTTAACCACATCCACGACTTTGGCACGCACGGTATATTCGGATTCCGCTTTGGTGACCATATGGACCTGTCCGCTGCGGCCAGAGTCTTTTTCCAGCGGTTTCATGACCTTGTGCCGGACCGTGGCCATTTGCGGCCGTTTTTCCGGGCAGATAATGGTGGCCATAATGTTGCCCCCATAAGCCGGACGGGTGCCGAGCAGCATTTTTTTGGCCGGATCGATTTCCAAAGCCGTGCAATCGGCGGTCATCCCGGTCTGTAAATTGGCCGCCACCCTGGGCACAAAAGAACGTCCAATAGCCGTGGCGCCGGCCAACACAATGGACGGTTTGTGCTCTTTCGCCAGGTCGGTCAGAGCCTGGGCGTAGGGTTCGTCCTGAAATTTTTCAAAGACCGGGCTCTCCACGTAATACACTTCATCAGCACCGTAGGCAATCAGGTCATCCGCCGCGGATCGCATGTTATTGCCCAGGAGCACGGCCACCAGTTTTTGATTGAGATCATCGGCCAATTTCCGCCCTGCGCCCAGCAATTCAAACGCCACGCTGCTGAGGCGGCCATCCCGTTGTTCCGCGTAAATCCAAACGTCCTTATAATCATCGATAGACATCTTTGCACCTTCCTCCTAAACCGGCAACGCCGGAATAAAATCTGTTTCATAGCAGGACGTATACACCCCTGCTTTGGGTACTATCCGTGCTGTGTGCAGGAGCTGCCCCTACGATTGTTATCTACGATATATCCTGTCGGCACAGAATTCAAAGAATACTGGCGGCCTTGAGCTTTTCCCGTAATTGTTTGGCCACCTCGGACGCTTCTCCATTTAAAATTTCGCCGTTGTAGGTTCTTTTCGGCGTAAAGGATCTGGCCACCTGGGTGGGCGAACCTTTGAGGCCCACCTGATTAACGTCAAAACCGGGTATATCGGCCACAGCCCAGACAGTGGGTTCGTATTTCTTGGCGCGCATCTTCCCTTTAAGGGATTCCAAACGCGGCTCATTGATCTCCTTGACCACGCTGATAATGGCAGGCAAGGGGCTCTCCACCACATCGTAGCCGTCTTCCATGAGGCGCTCCGCGCGAATGGTGCTTTCCGTGACGTCCTCGATTTTTCTCACCCAGGAGATGGTGGGCAGGTCGAGGATCGCCGCCACTTCCGGGCCCACCTGGGCCGTATCGCCGTCCACGGCTTGTTTGCCCGTAATCACCACATGGTAATCGCCGATTTTCTTGAGAGCCTGGGCCAGAGTATAGGATGTAGCCCAGGTGTCCGAGCCGGCAATCGCCCGGTCGCTGATCAGGATGCCGTCATCCACGCCCAAGCCAATGCACTTTTGGATGGCTGATTTGGCCTGGGGCGGGCCCATGGTCACCACCGTGACCTTGCCCCCCATTTTTTCCTTGAGGCGCAAGCCTTCCTCCACGGCATACTCGTCAAAGGGATTAAGGATGCTTTCCACCCCGTCGCGTATGAGCGTGCCCGTGTCGGGATTAATTTTAACATTGGTGGTGGCCACCACCTGTTTAATCAGAACCACAATATTCATTCCAAACCTCCTGCTGGTTTCGTCTACCCCTATTAAAAGCAGGGAACAGGCATCGGCATACGCCGGACAAGTAGCCTCTTCCCTACTTGCCTTTGGCAGCCTCTTTGATCAGTTGCAATGCAATTTCATTGCGCTGAATCTGGCTGGTGCCTTCATAGATTTGGGTGATCTTGGCATCACGCATCATTTTTTCCACCGGATACTCTTTCATGTAGCCGTACCCTCCGAGAATCTGAACCGCATCGGTGGTAACACGCATGGCCACTTCCGAGGCGTATAATTTGGACATGGCTGAAATTTTGGCAAAAGACTTTTCACCGGCATCAATGGTACGGGCCGTCTGGTAAATCAGGGCCCGGGCTGCTTCCACTTCGGTGGCCATGTTGGCCAGCATATGCTGCACGGCCTGGATACCGGCGATCGGCTGGCCGAATTGCACGCGCTGGCGGGCATAATGCAGGGCTTCATTCAAGGCGCCGGCCGCAATCCCCAGCGCTTGTGACGCCACACCGGGCCGGGAACTGTTGAGGGTGTTGACCGCCACGATGAAGCCCATGCCTTCCTTGCCCAGGATGTTTTTGGCGGGCACGCGGCAATTGTTGAACACCAGTTCGCGTGTGGCCGAAGCCCGGATGCCCATCTTATTTTCTTTCTTGCCAAAATCAAAGCCGGGTGTGCCCTTTTCCACAATAAAGGCCGTGGCCCCACGGGTACCTTTGGCCTTGTTGGTCATGGCAATAACGCTGTAGGTCTCCGCTTCGCCGCCATTGGTGATCCATTGTTTGGTGCCGTTTAGGATGTAGTCATCGCCGTCCTTGACAGCAGTGGTCTGCATGTTTCCGGCATCCGACCCGGCGCCGGCTTCGGTAAGGCCGAAGGCCGCCAATTTTTTGCCGGCGGCAATATCAGGGAGATATTTCTTTTTCTGTTCTTCGTTGCCGAACAGTAGAATGGGAAACGTGCCCAGCGCCGTGGCCGCCATGGCCAGGGAGATGCCGCCGCAGACTTTGGAGAGTTCCTCCACTGCCAGGCAGAGCGAAAAAATGCCGCCGCCGAACCCGCCGTATTCCTCGGGAATATAAAGCCCCATCAAATCCGCTTCCGCCATGGCCTGGACGATATCCCACGGGAAAATGCCTTCCTCATCATACTTCTCCCGGACCGGTTTGATCTTGGTCACCGCCAGTTCCCGGCAGGTATCGATAATCATTTGCTGTTCCTCGCTCAAAAAGTAGTTCATACGTCCTCCCTTGATTCGGTAATGGTTTTGGCTGATCAGTTTTCCAGTGATTAGCAGGCTGCTGAAAAACCGCTTGATCCCGGGCAAAGCCGTCAAGGCTTTGCAGCAATCTGTCAGCCCGCCTGGTTTGGTGCTGGTTGTTGTTTTTGTATTTTTTCCAGGGCCTGGGCAGCTGCCTGCTGTTCGGCTTCTTTTTTACTGGTTCCAAGGCCCTTGCCGTAGGCATGATTTTCCAAAAACACTTTAACTTCGTACTGCGGCCGGTGGTCAGGGCCGCTGATACGCACGACCTTGTACACCGGCAGGTATCCCATGGTCTTCTGGGTCAGTTCCTGCAGGCTGGTCTTATAATCCACCGCTGCTCCTCCTGACCGAACCTGATCCAACAGAAGCCGCCAATGATCAAGGATAAACCCTTTGGCCTCAATAAAGCCCAGGCCCAGGTAAACAGCGCCAATCACGGCTTCCATGGCATCGGCCAGATTGGAAGCGCGTTCCCTGCCACCGGTTTTTATTTCCCCCTGGCCCAATAACAGTCCCTGGCCCAGGTGAAGTTTTTTTGCTGTTTCGGCCAATACCGGAGTGGATACCAAATAAGCTTTGAATTTGGATAATTGCCCTTCATCCTGCCGGACCAGACCCAACATCAAGGCTTCGCTGATGACCAGGCCCAGCACGGCGTCGCCTAAAAATTCCAAACGTTCATTGGATTGATGCCACTGCCGCGTTTCCCCGGTTTGGTGTTCATTGATCCAGGAACGATGCACCAAGGCTTGGCGCAGTAAGGATTCCCATTCAGCCTTGCCGGCAAAAGCCGCAAGCAAGGAACTCACGACTTTATCGTGTTTGGAATGACTCATGTGAAGGCAACATCAGGGACGGAATCGTTTCACCAGGATGGACACATTGTGGCCGCCAAATCCAAACGAATTGGAAAGCACATTGGTCACCGTGGTTTTCCGCGGTCCTTCCTTTATATAATCCAAATCACATTCCGGATCCTGCTGATCAATATTGATGGTCGGATGCAATACCTGCTCTTGCAGGGACTTGACCACAGCCACAAATTCCACGCCCCCTGCCGCCCCCAGGGCATGACCTATCATGGATTTGGTGGAAGAAACCGCCAGTTTATAGGCGTGGTCCCCAAACACCCGTTTGATGGCTTTGGTTTCGCCAATATCACCCAAGGGGGTGGAGGTGCCGTGAGCGTTAATATAATCAACGTCTTCAGGCTTTAATCCGGCATCCAAAACAGCCAATTCCATGGCCCGGGCGCCGCCCCGGCCATCTTCCCAAGGCGCTGTCATATGATAGGCGTCATCGGACATGCCGCAGCCGGCCAATTCGGCCAAAATGTCGACGCCCCGCGCTTGGGCGTGTTCCAGGGATTCCAGCACGGCAATCCCGGCGCCCTCGCCGATCAGAAAACCATCGCGGTCTTTATCAAAAGGACGGCTGGCCCGGGCGGGATCATTGTTACGGGTGGTTAATGCCTTGGCACTGCAAAAACCTGCTACCGACAACTGGGTGATGGCCGATTCAGTACCTCCGGCGATCACCACATCGACATCACCCCGTTCAATCAGATGGGCTGCATCAGCCAGGGCATTGTTGC
>CAYVTN010000149.1:0-301 GCA_964454395.1 uncultured bacterium
TTCTTATGCTGTTCACATCCTTGATCAATCGCAATGGAGAAATCAAGGACAATTCGATATTAATATCAGGCAGTTCCGAAGCCATCACAGGTTTATAACGGGGATCCTTAAAAGCCGCATCCGCGGCCATTTGGGCCACCGTTTGATATAAGGGCAGGCGGGGTTCCATGACCCCAACGCTCCCCCGAACATCACCGTCTTGATTGGTCAACTTAATAAAAACGGCATGCTTTTCCAAAAGTTTGGGACGGGCGGTCGTTGGCCGAAGCTGACTGTTCGTAGCAATACCTTCCACAATGGC
>CAYVTN010000149.1:311-7387 GCA_964454395.1 uncultured bacterium
CAGCCCTGGCGATGGAAAGAAGCTCCTGAATATCTCCTTTGCCCAGGTTGGCAGGCTTCTGACCCGGAAACCGTTCCTTCAGAATCAGGGAAGGCTTTTGAGGATTATGCACAAATGCCAGGCTGCCATAACCGACCACTTTGCTTTTTTTACCGGTAATCATGGCTGTATTGGCATATTGTATTTTCTGCACTTCATTGCCCCCCAGCAAATTGGCCGTCACCATGCCGGTTTTTAGCGCAGCCAACCCGCAGACCGTGCATACCAAATCGGGGATATCTTTGGCCAACAACCGGGCATCCAGTTTTTCCACGGCATAAGGATCAAAGGTTTGGATCGTGTTCAGAATTTCATGGTCAATGACCATGCTGTCCTCGGCCGAGGGGTAGTGGGAAAGATCAACGGATATCAACACTAAAGCCTTTTTACCCTTGGCATTGCCGGCAATGGCTTTGGCAATGGACCAGGTTTCTTCCCAATTGGTGGTTCCGAAAATCAAGGGTACCATCCTGGCTTGGGGCGCCACGGTTTGAAGGAACGGCACAGGTACATCGACCGAGTATTCATGTCTCCAGGCGTCATTCCAAAGATGAATATAGGGACAATCCCGCAGCAGTTCACGTACGGCTTGTTGATCAATTTGATACAAGCCCAGAGGCGTACGCCAAGCCTTCCCCTGCCAGGTAATAGCACCCTGCACATTGGCAAAATGAGCAGTGCCCAAGATATAAACGGTATCCACCTTTTGCTTGGTCAGGGTGCGCATGGCCATGGCTGTAATAACACCGGTATATTTCATGCCCCCATGAGGCACCATGAGGCCGATCAGTTTTCCATCCATTTTTGGGGTCGGGGCAGCTCGGAAGGCCTTTTTTAACAATTCATTGAGTGCCTTGGTTTTCCGGGGAAAATAGCGGCCTGTTGCGGCAGAGGAATGAATTTGTTTTTGGAAATCATGAATGTCGGTGCAACCGGCCAGTACCATGACCAGCCCTAGGATCAGTTTCAAAGCAAACGCCGGACTTTTTATGAATCTACCACTCATTCTTGCCTCCGTATTATTATAAACAGCAGCCCAGCCGCCACAAAACCTAAACCGGCGGAGGCGAAAATAAAAATCTGTCTCACGCAAAAAGCAAGATTAGTTTATTTTCCATTACGGCTTAGCATCTTTTGCGTGCGTCCCTTTCATAATAATATCCAAGCCGACCAAGCCGGAATAAAAACATGGGGCGTGTGCAGGGAACAGGCGCGCCTGCTCCCTGTACATTATTTTGTTCTTATTGCGGAAAGAGGGGTAATCGAACAACCGCTATGAGTATTATACCCCATCGGCAACAAGAACTATCTACGAAAAAACGTAGATGTGGAAAATACAGAATCTACGTCAAAGGCGTACATCCCAAAGACACAGCATCTAATCATGGAGCGGATTGCCATCTTTCAAAATCTTATAAATAACGCGCAAGCGGCCTTCCCTGCTTTTGCAAAACTCAATAAAACGGTCGAGCAAGCCGATAATCTCAGGATAGCGGATGGATTTGGGATCAAGCAAGCGGTAGGTGGTCTCTTTGCCCTCACCGGTGATTAAAAAGCCTTTTTCCACAAGCTCTTCCATTTCGCTTTTTAAAGTTTTTGCGGAACGGTTCAGTTTTTGGGACAAATCTTCGAGAGAAAAGGACGATTCCTGATGGTTGTGAAAAAATTGGACCAGTTCCCATTTTACGAAAGTGTTGACAAAATCTTTTATAAATAATTCGAAATCATCGTCTAATTTCATGAAATCGGTTATATGTTGATCCATGGAACGGTTAACCCCCTGGTAAGATAAGCGAGAATTATTATTGACGCTGTCCCATTAAATGTCAATAGCTCAGAAAGCAGACCCGGCTGAATTATCAAGGGATTAATGGTTGTTCTACCAAATCTGCTGCCGTATAATACGGGGTCGCGATATTTTTCACCTCATTGGTGCGACGGGCACTACGGTGATTTATATATCAAAAAGAAAAGTGGTTTTTCCGGAGTTGGAGTATTTGGTATGGAATTGTCCCAAATTTTAAAATTGTTCGACCTCAGCCAATCCCTCCACCAGTCCTTGCGGGTTAAAAAGGTCATTTATCACGGGTTGGTTGCCTTGAACGAATTTTTCGAACAGGCGCAAGCCTTTCTTTACCTCACCACCCCCAACTCAGGCTTAAAAACCTTCACCCTCGATGAGCACTGCCGTTTGCTTCAAAAAGCAAGTCAGAATCCTCCTGCGGCTATGGCCCAATGGGTCATCACCACCGGCGAACATGCCATTCTGAATGCCCGGGCAGCTTCATGGGAACCGAAGGCAGACCAGCGTCTGAACCATTACATGACCTTACCCTTGCTGGTGGAAGGCCGCCCCATTGGTGCTGTTCAGCTTTCCCATCCCGCCGGCGCCCCGGCCTTCACGGCAGAGGCATTAAGCCTTCTGGAAAAGCTGGGCAGCATGCTGGCCTCGGCCCTGGCCAATGCCAAGGCTTTCGAACGCCAGGAAACATTCAACCGGGAGCTGGAAAAGGAAATCAAAAGCACCACTGATCAGTTACGCAAAGCCAACGATGAACTGCGTGAAGCAGAATTGGCCCGTTCCGAAAGCATTTCCATGGTCGCCCATGAATTGCGTACGCCCATTACTTCCATCGCCGGGTTTGCCGCCCTCTTTATGAAGGGTAAGCTGGGCCCGCTGACCAATGACCAAATGGAATTTTGCACTATCATCAAAAAGAACAGCAGTTATATTGAACGCATGATCAATGACCTTTTGGTGTTAACCAAACTGGAACTGGATAAATTGGAGTTGAAATTCGAGCCGGTCTCATGTGCCAACCTGATTATGGAAGCATTGGCCGCCATCAAAGGAAGCGAACCGGAACATCTCCATCGCGTTCATCTCGACCATATTCAAAAGGGTTTGATGGTCAAAGGAGACAGACTGCGCTTATTGCAAGTCCTTGCCAACATGATTTCCAACGCACTGAAATACGCACCTGATCAGACGCCGGTATATGTCGGTTGTTTCAGCGAAAATGGGAAGGTCATCTTTTCCATCGATGATTTGGGAACCCCCCTCACCGACGACCAGCGGAGCAAGGTCTTCGAAAAATTTTACCGCATCAAATCCTCCGCCAAAAAAACAGGCAGCGGTTTGGGCCTGGCCATTTGCCAAAACATCATGGCCAAGCATCATGGCCGCGTTTGGACGACGGCCAATCGGCATGGCGGCAACAGTTTCCTGTTCAGTTTGGACCAATTGGATGTTAAAGCTTTAACGTACCAGGCTCCAAGTTACAGCGAAGAACACCACATAGAGGATTGCTGCCAAACTGCCACCTAAACCCATCAAGGAATGACGGGTAAAGATCAGGACCACTGATGCCAACACACCTGCCAAAAAGGCAATCAGGGCATACATCCCGGCAGAAGTATAAGGAATAGGGGTGATGAACAGGACCCAGACGTAGGAAAGTAAGAAGATTCCAAGAAATATAAAAAAGCCCCATAAAAATTGTTTTTTTTCTTGCTTGGTATTGAGTTTTTTTGCCATAAAATATGATCTCCCGTTTTTTTAATAGTACTTGTGCTTCCTTTCAAACCGGCTTTTGCCATCTGTCTTGATGTTCCGAAAAATGTTAAACGCTTCCCTGTTTCGGTATTTAGATACTGTATTTTCAACAGCTACGTTTTTGCGCAGCTGATGGCGTCCCTATCATAACAATATCTCCACCCGGTCGGGGTGGATAATTTAAGCCGTTGGGGCAGCACCTGCCAAATAGAAAAATTTCTCACGGAGTTCAAAGAGCGCTGAGAAAACCCAAAAAAATAGTGGTGTTGCTTTTCCTCTGTGATCTCTGAGGGCTTTGTGAGAAAAGATTTTTTCCTGCTTCGCCGGTTTAGATGCTGTGTTAGCAAGAGTATATACGCGTAGTGCATAGAGGTTACAGGCACGGATTTCAACCCCGCCTCTACACGGCCTGGTTCACCGGCTTAGGCGGTGGACAATGGCGATTATCATAACATACTTAAGCGGCATTTAAAATACTTTCAATTTCCCGGGCCAACGTTTTCAGGGAAAACGGTTTGATCAGTCTTCCGGCTTCCTGTTGCAGCGGCGTACTGGGATCTTTGGCGGAAATAACCAAAAGAGGCACGTTTTTACCTTCATCCTTCAGCGCCTGGCTCAATTCGTGTCCATTCATATAGGGCATGCTGATATCAAGAATGACCAGATCATAATCTTTGGAACAGATTAAATGAAGCGCTTCCACGCCGTTTTCGGCATGCTCAACCTCATAGCCCAATTCCTCCAAATAAAGCGAAATGGGATCGCGAATGATCATTTCATCATCAACCACCAAAAGGCGTTTAGCCATGAAAAGGTTCTCTTTTCTTTTCAACAATAGGCAACTTAATGGTAAAAGTTGCTCCCGCGCCCTCACGGCTGTTGACCTCGATGGTGCCGCCATGGTCTTGAATAATGCCATAGCAGGTCGACAACCCTAATCCCGTGCCATGACCCCTTTCCTTGGTGGTATAAAACGGCGTGAAAACATGAGGAAGATCTTCCTTTTTAATGCCCATACCATCATCTTCAAATACAACGACAAGGTCATCTGCTTCCCGGAGCGCGGAAATCAATAGGCGGCCGCCGTTGGGCATGGCATCTTTGGCGTTGTTAATCAAATTAAGGAACACTTGCCCCATTTTATAGCGATCGGCCGCAACAAAGGGCAAGTCCTTGGGAAAATGCGTTTCAATATCAATATGATGCAGCGGCTTGAAGCCCACGGCGATATCCAAGGTTTCTTTTAATATCACGGCCAGATTGACCGGGTCTTTTCTGGCTTTTTCCTGTCTGGAAAAAGTTAAAAACCCTTTGATGATCTTGTCAATCCGGGCAATGCTGGTGTCGAGCACGGTAAATATACGTTTGCGTTTATCCTCGTCGGCAATACCCTGTTCCAGAAGTTCCAAATAAAGTTTGATTCCTGCCAGGGGATTATTGACTTCATGGGCCAGGTTGGCCGCCATTTTCCCCATTTCGGCCATATGATCGGTGCGCATTAATTTTTCCCGCATGTTTTCTTCCTGGGTGATATCTTCCGTGATCAAAACCAGCCGCAACTGGCCCTGAGACTCATAATCCAAATTCACCGGCACGTAGGAATAACGGATGACACGCCGCCAGCCATCCTTTCCGATATGCGTGAAATGCTGTCCCACCAGTTTACTTTGGGAGCTCAGGGCCAGATCAAATTTTGCTTTGAGCAGGTCGCCTTGAAGCACGTCCTGCGGCAAAATCGAGTCTTGCCCGTCGCCGCCAGGGGCGTCCGGAGCCTGCTTGAAATGCACGCCGTTGCTGTAGAGTATGTTTAAATCCCGGTCCACAATAACCACCCCTACAGGAATGTGACGGAGAATACTCTCCACCTGTTCCTGATAAGCGCGCTTTTCCTTGTCGGCCTGAACAATCTTATCAACCTGTTCCGCCACCAACTGGTGAAGATTGGCATTGATGCTGGTCAGTTTTTCCTCTTTTCTGCGGATCGTTTCAATAGCCGCGGTTCCAAGCAGGGCCAACAAGCTAAAAAACACAAAAATCACACCAATGCCAAAGCTGGGCCGCACTTTCCATTCATGCAGGGCGCTGATGAAACCGGTAGCCGGCCAAAGCATAAAGGTCAGAACCGCGGCCAGCAAGACCCCGTTGCTTGCAATCACTTCCGGCCAACCGACCAAAAGAATATTAAAAATGAAAACAAACAAAAACACGAGCATAAAGCGTAAATCAACATGTGGGGCGGATGAGCGGCCACGGCAAAAACGTCGGTGCAAAGGTGAAAGAAGATAAAAGCCATTGCGGTTAAACGGTATTTTTTAAAATGAAGTCCAAGAAACAATATCCCCGTATAGACGATGGTAAAACCCAACGCGGCATACACCATCATCCTGGTGGCAACGGGTATGAAAAACTGCTGCACCGGCAAAAACAGCAAAGCCGCTCCCAGCGTGATCCAGAGGCTGAAGCGCAACAGTTTAACATCCGTATTAACCAGAGCATTCAAGGCGCGTTATATCCTTTCCAAAAGCGGACTGCCGCAGGCAACCCCAGACTAAAAAAAACAATCGCCACCAAACCTTCCAGAGGATAATCAATGCCGGGCAGCATGGTGTTCCATTGCAATACAGCATTATATTTCCAACTTTTTAATATATGAAGCCCAAAAAGCTCGTTCCCTAAAAAAAATGGCACGCCCACCAAAACATCGGTTAGCCAGAAGCGCGGATCTTGTGGCGCCCGTCCGGTCAGGGAAACCTTAAAAAGCACACCGTAAAGTTTATCGGAAAGGAACAACATCCACGAAAACATAATCCCCCATCCCATCATCACAAAGGGGGAGACATCACGCCAGATATAAAATTGCATGGCATAGGTCCACTCCGGTTCGGTCATGATTTCAACCGCCGCGCCCAGCAAAAAACCGGGAAGCCAGGTTTTGAGAAAGGAAAGGTGAAGTTGGCGATTAAAAAACCACCATGAAAAAACAAAGCTCAAAAGCGTAAGCAGTTCCGAACGCCAGGCTGTTATGAACGCCCACATGTCAAGCCTCCTTCTCCGCCCAGTAGCGTACCACCGCCGGCATGGCCATGAGGAAAAAAGCCATACTGACCAGACCGGCCAGGGGGTAATTAATCAAGGGCACCATAGTATGCCATTGCAGGACACTATTGTATTCCCATATGTGCAGCACCCTCAGTCCCAAAGTCTCGCCGGCCACCATCAAAGGCACGCCCACCATCAAATCAGTAAGCACGATTTTCCAGTTTCGCACGGGAGTGGAAGGAAAGAGTTTTTTAAAAAGGGCTTCCGAGCCAAGCACTAAAATGGCAAAAAGCGGACCCCATCCCAGAATAGTAAACGGCGAGATGTCCCGCCACAAATAAAAATGCATATGGTACGTCCAGAGCGGTTCGGTCATAAATTCATTGGCCAGGCCAACCAGCGCCCCGGCCAGAATGTAAAGAGCCGGATTTTTTTTAAAAAT
>CAYVTN010000150.1:0-7366 GCA_964454395.1 uncultured bacterium
TTCTTCCTGCTTACTTCAGCCGCCTCCAAAACCCATGTCATTGAGGAAGAAAAGTTCAGACACATTATCCAGTTGCTGCTCCCTGATGTGGCCATTGAGGATCTGCCCGTGACCTTTGGCGCCGTGGCGGCCGATATTAAAAGCGGTCAACCCTATCTGTTCAAAAGCGGACCTCTTCAGCAAGCCACGCGGGCCTCGGCCGCCATTCCAGGCGTTTTCCCGCCCGTGGCCATTGACAACAAGCTTCTAATCGACGGTGCCTGTCTGTCATTGGTTCCGGTGGAACAGCTGGCGCAGTACCCTGTGGATTTCATGATTGCCGTGGATGTGTCCCCGCCTCTCAGCAGTGATAAGATTTTCAAAAGCGGGATTGAAATCTGGCTGCGCGCCGATCAGATCACGTGTACGTGCTTGCGCAATTATTCCCTTGAACTCGCCGACTTTTCCATTACCTTTGAAGACCTTGAATTCCCCTGGCAGGCCTTTCAGCAAGCCCCGGAAATCATCGAGCGGGGCCGGCAAGTAGCCGAGGCAAAGCTTCCCGAACTGCTGGCCATATTGTCCAAAAAATGCCCCAAACCATGGTGGCAGCGTTGGTTTGGCCGTTAACCGTCTAGGACTTGACAACCCGCCCAAGATAACCTTATAGTGAACGCTTGGATGACGTGGCTGGAATCAAGTTGCTGCGGAAAAATTTGCTGTCGCGAGGTGAATGCATGAAACAGGTCAGGCTTGTTTTACCGGGGACCCTTTTGCTGCTGTTGTTGTCCACGCCGCTCTTCGCCGGAACCTTCGGCACCGCCGGGCTTTTAAGGCCCGGCCATTTTGCCTTTGGGTTGGAGCCGAGCTTTGCCTTTTCCCCTTCCGAATTCATGCTCTATTTGCACGGCGGGGTGGGATTGACCCGTAGTGCCGACTTGGATGTGCAACTCGGCCTTGGTTCCCAGACCTATTTCGGTGCCAATGTGGAATTCGGCCTGATCCACGACACCCGCCGGAGTCCGGGATTGTCCCTGGCCGTGGGCGCCCATGGCGCTTCCAATTTCGGGCTTGACGGGACCTTGTTGCTCTCCAACCGCTTTCCCACCTTCAGCCTCTATGGCGCGCTCGATATGGATATGGAATTTGTCGATACGGGCACGGACACCAGCGAGGTGCTGGTGCCCCTTTATTTCGATCTGGGCGTGGCCATTCCGGTGGCCCGCCAGATGGACTTTCTGCTCGAGGGCGATATCGGCCTGACCGACGTTGCCAACAGCGGGCTGTCGGGCGGGCTCATGTTTTATTTTTAATTGGCCAGGAATCGTCCCATGGATCCCCGTGGCTGGCACCATTTAACCCAATGTCGGCAAGTTATACGCACGAAGCGTAGATAATTTAAGCCGCAGGGGCACGGCATGCCGTGCCCCTGCACACGCCAAACAGCACGCACAGCGTAGGGGCGGGTTTCAAACCCGTCCCTACAAAATTGACGCATCCTGCGTATTAATGTGCCTGCTTCAAATCGCGAACCCATTGCACTGCTGCAATGGCCAGAAGATTAGCCAGGATAAAAAGATTGGCGGCAATGATGATCCAGTCGTGGAGATGGATGCCGTACCCTGTCCAGAGCAGGGCACCCAGGGAAAATTGGAACAGGGTCAGGTAACTGACGCGGGCGTGAGCGGGGTTTTTCAGTTGCAGAAACAATTGAGGAACAAAAGAGGTCGACGTCAGAAGCGCCGCGCCGAGACCAATAAACGACCAGAGCGATATGATCATGATTTCTCCCGGTCTTATTCCAGCGCCGGCCCGAACTTGCGCAGCCACGCTTTGGCTTTGGTCACGTTCTTATGCTTATCCTTGACAATCTTCCAAAAGCGGCCGGAATGGTTGAATTCCTCCAGGTGGGCCAATTCGTGAATGATTAAATAATCGATGACAAAATCGGGCATCATGACCAGTTTCCAGTTAAAGCACAATGTCCCGTTTTGCGAACAACTGCCCCAGCGGGAACGCTGGCCCCGTACACTTACTTTATAAGGTTTGACGGTAATGCCCACGGCTAGGCGGTCGATTTTACCGGCAATGAGTTTCCGCGCCTCCTGGCGAAACCACTGCTCCAGCAGATGACGCAGCTCGGTTTGGGCCGTGCTGTTGGTCTGGCAGATCAAGGCATCCCCGGAGCGGCTTACCTCAGGCTGGCCATCCTTGGCCGGCAAGACGCACAAGGTCAAATGACCTCCCAGGTAGGGAATGGGCGTGCCGTTGGTGAGAATGCGCCTGCTGAAACCCACCGAGGTGGTCTGCAAACGCTGCATTTCCGTTTCAATCCAGGCGGAGTGGTCCACGATGGTTTCAATCACCCGCTTGCGCGCGACCTGGTGCGGATAGGTCACCTTGACCACATAGGCCCGGCCGGGCGTGTATTCGGGAAACAACATTTCCTGATTGATATCGTGGTCAATTTTTTTCTCTTTGGGACCGTGATGGTAACGCTCGTCATCGGTGGGTTCGACCCGGATATGGATGGATTTGCTCCGGCTGTCGGGAACCAATTCACAGTCGTAAACACCGTTTTTGTGTTCCAGTTTGAATGTTTTGTTTTTTTCCGTCATGGTGGTCACCTACCGGTACCCGGCCGGCTTAAAAATAAAGGTCTCTTGCGCCGGTTTTAATCCTATCAAGCCGCTCTTTGGTCTTAACCTGCGTCTCCGGGCTCAATTGCAGCAACTGTTCGGCAATCACAGCCTCGCCTTTGGCACGCGTATCTTCGCCGGCATAGTCAATGAGATATTCCTGAAAGGTTAAGATGGCATTGGGCAGGCAATAATTTTTAATGGCGCCCGGTTTTAACAGGTCCATGATAACTTCTCCGGTCCGGCCGGTGCGGTAACAGGCCGTGCAAAAAGAGGACAAGTTGCCGCTGTCAATGACATCATTGACCACCTGTTCCAGGGAGCGCGTATCTTCAATTTCAAATTGATGGTCACTGGCTCGCGGAGATGTCCCATAGCCGCCCACGTCGGTATGGCTTCCGGCCGAAACCTGGGATACGCCGCTGTTCATCAATTCATGCCGCAAGGCCTCTGATTCACGGGTGCTCAGAATCAGGCCGGTATAAGGCAGGGCCAGCCGGATGGCTGCCACCACCAGTTTGAATTGCCGGTCACTGAGCTCATAGCGGTTGTTGTGCAGGATGTCGTCCCCGCAGAGCGGCGTAGCGTGGGCCGCTTTCAGCCTGGGCACGGATACTGCATGAGGTCCCACGCCGTAGCGTTTGTCCAGGTACTGGCCATGCATGATCATGGCGGTCACGTCAAAACGAAAGTCATAAAGCCCCAGCAAAACACCGGTGCTCACATCATCCACGCCGGCCTCAATGGCCCGGTCCATGACGGTCAGGCGCCAGGCAAAATCGGACTTGGGACCGCTGGGATGCATGTAGCGGTAGGTGTCTTCGTGGTAGGTTTCCTGGAAACACTGATAGGTGCCGATCCCTGCGGCTTTTAAAGCTTTGAATTGCTCCACCGTGGGCGGAGCGATATTGACATTGGCCCGCCGGATTTCACCTTTATCCTTGCGGGTGCGGTAAACCACTTCCAGGGCTTCCAGGATCTGTTCAAAATTCTGATCTTCACCCGCCACCAGCAGCAAGCGTTTGTGCCCCAGATCTTCCAGGATGCGCACCTGCCCGGCGATTTCCTCGGAAGTCAAAGTCTTGCGCACGAGACTGGTATTGTCCCTGCGGTAAGCGCAGTAGAGGCAATTGTTCACGCAGTAGTTGGACAGGTAAAGGGGCGCAAAAAATACAATCCTTTTGCCGTAAATTTCTTCTTTGACCTGCCGGGCGGTTTCCAGGATGCGGTCAAGCCATGGCTGCTTATCTCCATGGCAGAGCAATACCGCGGTTTCAAAGGGGCTGAGCCCTTGGCGCCTGGCAGCTTGGTTTAAAATGGCCGGCAATAGGTCCTGCGCATTAACCCGGGAAGCTTCTTCGATCATTTTTTTTATGGCCGGCGCATCAATGATATCCTGCAATGCCCAGTCGGTCCGGTCCTTTTTTTTTGTTTTTTCAAGGCCTTGCAAAGTGATCACCTTCATTCCAAACCGGCAGAGCCGGAAAAATGCTGTGTTTCATGATGGGGGGCGTATGCGATAGGCGGGCCCTATACAAGACACCCTTACATGGCGGTTTCCGGCCATGTCAAGCTGATTTGGAAACCCACGTGATTCTGACTTTCCCAAAGCCAGTCACCGCCACTGGCTTTTAACCAGTGCCAAACATGGTTCAGGCCGCTGTGCAACCGGTCCTGCTCTGCTTGCTTTTTCAATTGGCTCATCTGTTGAGGCGGCATACCAATGCCTGTATCGGCAATCACCACACCCTTCTGACCCGGTGTGTTCAGACGCCACAGATAAAGCTTTCCGCCGGCACGGTTGAAACGCACGCTGTTTTTTATCAATTCCAGGCAGGCCCGGGCCATGACCGGCGCGGGGGCATTGATTTCAAGCGGCTCCAACCCAAGGGCATCGTCCACTGTCACACCCCGTCTCCGGATATTCAAGGCTTCCTCTTCCAGCGCTTTTCTCAGTTGGATAATCACATCCATGCTGCCGGGTCCTTTCCCGCCTTCGGCCTTGTGGGTGCGCGAAACCTTAAGGCAGGACAATGCCAACCATTTTAATGCAGTGCGCCTTAAAGTAACGTTTCCGGACCCGGAACCAAAGCCTCGGTTTTCCAGGGCAGGTCCACCAGACGGTGACGGGTCAGATCCTGGAGCAGCACCCGGCCTTTGATAGGTCCGCTTCTGGCCTGAAACCCCGCCCAGAGAGGCGGATGAATATAAATGGCGCCCTGATCCAGGTCCAGCCCTTGAGCCGACCAGGGCCCCAATTGAAATCCCGCCAATTTCAGATCCGGCGAGACATGAACTACTTCAAGTCTGAATAAATAACCGTTTTCCACCAACCCCTCGTGCTTGCGCTGTCCCCTCAGGGCAGTGGTCAGCTTCAAGGTGATTTCCAGAATCGGCTTGTTCGGGCCGAAGCTATGGCTGAGATCCTGCTCTACTTCCACGGCTTGCCTGCTTCTTTTAATTTTGAGTCCCGCAGGACCTCCGGTAACCACGTTTGCAGTCCGGCCTTCCGTTTCCGGAACTGCCGACAGCGTCCCTTTCATTCCAATATTGTCTCCGGTAATATCTTTTTCGGCAGTGGAGTCTCCCGGTGACAATTTGTTCTTCAACAAGCGGGTATGCCTTGCCCTGGAGCGGACATTGCTCTTGGTTGCACGATTTTGTAATGCCATGGTTCCCCCTGATTAAAAGACATTCTCATACAAAGCTGTCAAAACACAGCGAAAGCGTCCCTTTCATATAATACCTTTTAATATCTTTACCGGTTGGGGCAAAGAAAGAAAAACAAAGGAGGCTTTGCTTGCGTTAAATCATTATATGTTGAATCTTTTTCCTGCTTGAACCCAGCCATCATACGGCTATGGGCCGGTCTTTGGTAAAATCAGGCTGCTCAGTTCAAGGTCAAGCCTCTGGCCCAATCGGCAAAACGGCCTGTCCGGGCGCTGGCCACGGCCCGGCGGCAGGCTTCTATATCCTGATCCACTTGAGGCAAGGCTTGCCGGATCTGCTCACCATGTTTGCCCATCAAATTTTCCAGCAACTGAAGGGCCCGGCTGTCGGAAACATCCACGTGCAGGGCTTTGATCCAGATCTGGACGGCCTCCACGAAACGTTCCAGTCCGGCCAGGCTGACGCCGAAATTTTTGTAAACATTGGCCCGGCTCTGGTCAAATTGAATGGCTGCTTCGCAATAGCCAATGGCCTCCTCATAGGCGCCCAATTGATTGCAGCAATAGGCCAGGTTGTTGTTGAGGAAGAAGCTGATCAACCGGTTGTCATGTTTGTAGTTCAGGCCTTGTTTGTAAAAAACCATGGCGTCCTTATAATGATGGATTTGCTCCGCCAATTGGCCGCTCATAAGCAGACTTTCGGCCATCTCTTCCCGGCTCTTGGCGTGTTTCATCCATAATTTTAAAAACTGGTACGCTTTTTCCTGATCCCCCACACGGCTGTAAAAAATAGCTAATGGTTTCAAGGTTTGCGCCCGCGGTCCTTTGGCTTTGTACCGGGCCAACAATTCCTGCTCGCTGCGGTGGGCTTCGGCACTGGTTATTTGCGGCCCATCGGGAATTTTAATATAAAATGATTGGTGGTCGGAAGGCTTCTTCGAGTTCTTGTTCTTCATTAGTCAAACTCCTGTGCCGGCTAAGACTTACTGACCGTGAAATTCACGCAAGAAATCAGCATAAAGTTTTCGTGCTTTTTCCTCCTGCGCTTTGTCCACGATCACTGCTCCCCAGTTACCCTGAACCCCGTTGAGGACATTACCGTAAAAGCTGGCCGTCATATTCCGGATGCCCACATCAACGCCCCCGTCCAGCAGAAAGGATTTCAAGGCCATGGCCGTGATTTCATCGGGGACTTTGCACAACTCCACGGTTTCGAACAGTTCACCCTGATTGGGATCAGGAGGCAAGTGATCCACCAGGAGCACCTGACAATCAGCGCAGGTGGTGACGCCCGGCACATATTCAGTGCCGCAATTCGGGCAAAAAGGCATTGCTTATCTCCTTATTTTAGGATGTCTCCACGGTATTTTCATATGGTTTGAGTTCCAGCAAGTGGCCGTCCCTGTCCTTCACAAAGACGATCGTCCTGCCTTCCCGAACCAAGGTCCGCCACGGCCAACGGTGTTGTTTTAGACGCTCCAAAAGACGATCACGATCGCGCACCCAAAAACAAAAATGCCGGCCCGCACCGGCCGAGACAGGCAAGCCTGCCGCTGAATAAAGCTCCAGGCAAGGCCGGTCTTCACAGCCATAAGTGACGAAATGGAGATCCTGTTCAAGGTCGTAAATCACCTTGGCCTCTTGGGCTTTTAAAACAAAATCCCAGAGCCGCTTCAGGCCCAGCAACTCGGCATAGAAATAATGGGCTTTGTCCAGATCCACCACCGGCAAAGCCACATGGTGCAGGCCCATAATTTGCTTTATCATAATGGCTTACGTTACATGCTCCCTGCCTTGATGTCAAGTGGCTTTCCATGCCAAAATCCACCGTCAAATTCCGAATCAGCTTTTAGGCACAAAGGTATTTATGAAAAATAGGCTCACCTGAATATCAAACCACCTATGGGGACATAGGAGGCCCACCTTGGGCCCATTTTTTTTCGGGCTTTGGACACGTTCCCTGCCATCAGGGGTTGAGAAGACCGCAGGACATCACCCCTACGCACAAAGGTGTTCGAAAAGAGCTGAAGGGCGTCCTCGCGGTCGGCGCGAGTCGAGTCCCAATTTAAGCCCGAAAAA
>CAYVTN010000151.1:0-7287 GCA_964454395.1 uncultured bacterium
GAGACGCAACATACATAAGGTTTTTAATGATTTTAAGTCCGACAGACTCCTAGCCTATTTTTTCTTTGATTTTTTCTCCTAGCCACTGGACTCTTTCTTTCAAAGCATGGATTTGATCAATCAAATCCAGAATAACCGGGACCGATTCATCGTTGACCCCCATGTCTTCCATCAGATCGCGAATAAGCAGCAACCGGGCAACATCTTCCTGCGCCAGCTTTTCCGCTTCTTTATCCAAAGGCTCGACCCACTGGTTTTGCAGACATTCCCGGAGAAATTCCTCGCTGATTTGATAGGTTTGAATAACTTCCTTATAATGATATACCTGCATTACCCTCGCCCTCCCGTCATATCAAATTGTTTGCGCGGGTTATATGGATTTTTACGCACCCACTCTTGAATAAAATCCTTAAAATTCTGATCCTGGGTTGGCGGCATAATCACTTTCAGTTCCACAAGCAGGTCACCCCTGTGGTTGTTCTCTTTATCCGGAAATCCTTTATTTCTCAGGCTTAGTTTTTTGGCCGTGTCCATGCCTGGTGGAATTTTCATCATGACCCGCCCTTCAATGGTTGGAACTTGTATTTCCGCTCCATTGACGACCTCCCCGAGGCTTACGGGAACCTCGATTAACAAGTTGGACCCTTCCCGGCGGAATATTTTCGAGGGACGCAGCTTAATTTCCACATAAGCATCCCCCGGCTTTCCATTGCCAAAACCAGGCCCCCCTTGACCGGCAAGCCTAAGTTTTGTCCCCGTATCTACACCGGGAGGTATTTTAAGCAAAAGCGGTTTCCCGGGCTTAAGGTTAATATCTTTTTCGCATCCCAGCACCGCATCCTGCAAATCGATCTCCAGAGTGAATAAATAATCCTCTCCTGGAATATCAATAGTGTTGGCCTTTGCCTGCCCGCCGAAAATCGAGCTGAAAATATCCTGAAAATCTTGGGCATGCGCTTGGCTATAGCGGTTCCCGGCTGCTTGGGTTTCCCGATAAAATGGACCTCTCCTACCGGCCTGATCTGGCGCCCCCCCAGCAAACTGACCTTGCTTATATTTTTCTCTCATTGCTTTGGTTTCGATCAGCTTATAGGCCGCACTGATTTCCTTGAATTGATGAGCCGCATCGGCCTTGCCCAGGTTAACGTCGGGATGATGTTTTTTGGCTAATTTTCGGTAAGCATTTTTTATTTCTTCATCAGTCGCATCTTGTGAAACACCGAGTGTTTTGTAGGGATCAAGCATAGCATCCTCTCCGTTTCCAATGAGCTGGGCAAACTGACAATATTAAAAATGAACCCTTTTCCATTTCCAGATCAACCACCAGATTACTTTAACACCTTTTCTCTTTTCAAGACAGATGCAATCTTTTTAAGAACAGAGATAGAATTAATTTTCGATTGCTATTTTGCCATTCTCGTTTTTCTCTCCCTAATCGCGGAATATGGTCCAAGTAGGCATGCCTATTGTCAAAGGTTAGTTGATTAGTTTTCCCCTGGAGTTCCCCTAGTTCATTTCCGGGATTGAGGTTCTGTTTCTTGCGAAAGTGCTGATTGAGGCGAGGCAATAAAAATCTTCCCAGGTTAAAGCGGTTGCCATGATGAATACCCGCTACTTCATTTCAAATCGCTATAGGTGCCGGCCTTTAATGACTCGAATCAGCACCACCACGATCGCGATGACTAATAGGACATGAATAATTCCGCCCATAGTGTAAGAGGTGATAATGCCCAAAAGCCAGAGGATAATCAGGATGACTGCGATGGTTAAAAGCATTTTATTTCTCCTTAAGGCTTAGGTTACTTACCATCTTTTTTTACCACCCTCCAAAAACCGCCCCCACTTTATGTCTTTGGTGCCGGAGTTAGAATAATAGAATGCGATTTGCTTAATCTAACCATCCAACTCCGGCACCAATTAATTACTATAGGCAGGCAATTTGTTTCATCAGCATATAGCACTGACTAACCTTGCCAGCTAATTTGTTGTCTTCACGTCACTTTTGATAATGATCTCGACGCGGCGGTTATTGGCGCGCCCCTCGGCCGAAGCGTTGTCGGCAATCGGACTGGCCTCACCCATCCCTTTTGCCACGATACTATTGGATGGATATTTTCTGCTTATAAGATAATCACGCACCGCCTCGGCCCGGCGTTGCGAAAGAGTTTGATTGTAAGCCACTGTACCCTGGGAATCGGTGTGCCCCTCCACAATGAGATTGCGCGCACTAACTTCCAGGAGTGCATTGGCTACCTGATCAAGCTTTTTTTGTGCAGAGGACATCAAAATCGCCTCGTTGGATCTAAAGAGGACATTCCCAGAAAGTGTAAGGACCAATCCGCGCTTCTCCTCTTTCATGGCAGCGAGCGTGGCAAGCTTCGCCAACGCATCAGCGGTCCGCTGCTCGGAATCACGCAAGTCCTGCGCTGCCGCCTGCTTCTCGGCAGCCCTCAAGTCCTGCTTCCCTTGCTCCATGATCGTGGTTTGTTTTTCATGGAAAGCGATGTTTGCATTTTCCTTTTTTGTCACATCGACTGCCGTAGCGCCGAGCGCTCCCGCCTGTTCAGCTTTGCGCTGGGCGACATAAGCAAGATCTTTGGTTTTATACGAATCAGGTTCTTTCTGGAATGATTTTTCCGCCAAAACGAGTGCCTCATGTGCCTTGTGTAATTCCGCAGGCACGAGTTGTGCGGCCGGACCTTCGTTCGCTTGTTGATAGGCCGAACGGGCGTTGACTAGTTCCTTGGGCGGCATGGATGCGCAGCCGGCGAAGAGCACGACGGATGCGACCAGGGTCAAATATTCAATTGTTTTCATAACTTCCCCCTTTAGGATTGTCTATTGGATCATGGGTTTTCTTGCTGGAGTTGGCGTACTCGAGCTACCGCTGCCTGGGCTTCCCTTTTCTCGACATCCCCGCGGGAGAGCGTAACCGCCAGCTCAGCGTCTGCTTCGGCTCGTGAAAGCATCGAGACAGCCTTGTCCTTTTCTCCTTTCGCGGACAGCGCTCGGGCGGCTTCCAATTGCTCCTTGGCCAATTGCAAATGTAGTGAGGCTCGGGGTACTTTTGCTGCCCCTGCCTCTTCAGCGGCGCGAATCCCCGACGTAGATGCTTCTGTGCGCAGTGGAGCTCGTGAACATCCTGCTGCAAATGCAGTGGCGACAGCGGCTACGGCCAATATTACAATTCCGTGTTTGGATACAAGTCTCATTGAACCCTCCTTTGAAATTTGATTTCGTGTTTGTTTCACCGCATGACCTTGTATCATGCAACTCTTTTTTTCAGTCTTCAAACTATGCCGGTTGGTTGTGCAACCCTTGGCCAATCCTTTTTTCTTGATCTTTTTACTGCACTTCGTGCGGCTGCAGTCATTCTGCCGCCCTGGCTTCTCTTGGCCATTCTGTGCCTCCTATAACGCCCGGCCTTCGCCACGGATCGTTTTTCAGCTTCGCCGCCCAGAGGCAATGCCACCTCATACAACTTCCAGGGTGGCACCGCCCCACATATTACTTAGCACTCGCTACTTACCAAAAACTGCCTTGGTCTGACCAATTTTTTCCTGAACTTTACCGGCCATCCTTTCAATTTTTCCTTTTGCCTTCAACTTTGGATTGTCGGTGATTTCACCCATCATTTCCTTGGCCCTGCCTCTAGCTTGGTGATCTCTGCCTTGTGACTTGCTCCTCGTGCTTGAATCCATGGTATTTCTCCCTTCATATTATTGGATTACTGGACCTTTAACCGCCTTTAAACTAAAATAACGTTATTACTCAAGACAACTTCTGCTCTCTCTCCTCCCAAAAGACTCTTTGCGAGTTTCACGCCCATGCTCTTTTCATTCCCAAAGTCAAAGGGGCTATTTCACAACACCTCGATAAATTTCCGCATGTTGGCATGAGCTTCTTTCGAGTTAGTATCCTTGTCTATCGGCTATGACCCAGCTGGCCTCGTCTCACCTTTTCCGATGGTGGCCAACCTTCCCGGCCTAACCGGTATTGCTTAGGCCTCCCCCTTCTTTCACGCAAGGTTAAGTGACACTCTTCACTGCCAGAAACAGAGTCATACCCCGCCATGCGGTTGCTATTAAGAACCAATGACTTCGTTTTTTTAAGGCTCCTTTCCCAGCCTCCCCAGGGCCGCCTAAGTTAAAGTTGATGGCGGCTTGTACGGTTTACGACTTCTTCTCGCGCTGCTGAAGTCGTATTTTACCGGACCTCGATCCCTGTGCTTCTATTACATAGGAAGATCATCTGTTAAGCAATTGTACTGGGGTATAATACCGGAATTGCCAGAGGAACAAGCAATAGGAGAGATAAAACAGATTTGCTTCAAAATATTAACCAGCCGCAACCCTACCGTGCGAGAAAAGAGCGCAACCAATATCCATTGTCATCGCGCTATATGGATGATTATCGTTTCCATTTTATCTTAAATCTTCAGCGGAGCCGAGTGGACGAGTTTTGAACCTGGTGCCCCCGCTTTTCCAACGATAGTGACCTCAAGCTCAAGGTCGAATTAGCTATTAGAACAGCCTGATTGGCTTGTCCTCACAAATAAGCAAATGAAAATGATTAGGCATGAGGGCCCAGGCTAATAGTTGATTCGGAGATTTAGGAAGATTGCTTTCGATACGTTGGAGGAAATCATAATAGTCAGCAGCGGTTTAAATGTCTTACGCCGATCCAGGCCACGGCTGAGGAGGTGCTGTAATAACCCTGGGGTGTCAATGCGCGCTTGTCGAGGCATGGCCGTGGACTACTATTGCCTCTTCATGATGTCAATAGGTTATTAAGTAAGTCCGTCCCCTTCGGTTAAATTGGCGACACCGCAAGCGATTATGAAAAACTTCGCCAAAATATGGAAACAAATTTTTGATAAAGGCTGGGCGGAATATGTTGACATGGGTAAAAACAAAGGCGGTTTTAAAATTTCCGATTACCCGGACATTCCCATCAACCATCATAAGACACAGGATAACTATATTATGGAAGTGTTTAGGATGACAGGCAAGAAAAACGTCAAGGCCTTTCATGATAAATGCATGGCACGGGGCGACGAGTATTGCCTCTATTCATTTACCTGGGATTAAGCCAACTGCCGGTGTTCCAGGGGTCGTTATGGAGTTCCCCTAAGCCTTTCTGAATGGTTGCCAAAAAATCATCAAACTATAGCCAGTTTTTGTATCGGCAACCGGTGCTCGCTTCCGTTCACGGTCAGCGTGACGCGGTAGAAATAGATTCCGGGTGCGATACCGGTGGTGGTCCAGTCGATCGTTTGGCCGGGAGCAGTAGAATTAAGTGTGGTCACCCGCTCGCCGGAAGGGTTGAAGACATTGATCTCCACTTTTTCAGCGCCTGAATCGGACCAGGCGAAGCGAACGATGCCAGGGCCGGGGTTGGGGGCGGCAAGGACGGGCTTTCCATAAAGGCCAAGGGCGGAACGATTACGGGTCGGCGTAAGAGTTGTAGTCATTATTTTTCTGCAATCTTTCGCATTGGTTCACTCCGACACATCAAATGATTAATGTTTTATCAAACCGAAAAAAGTGATTCAAGAAAAAAGCAAAAATCATCAATTAACTTCCAAAAAATTTCCGGGAACATACCGGAACCTCCCGGTTTGACAGACACCTAAAAAAATGGACAATGTCCAAGGAGGTGTCTGATGAAAAAACGAGGAAGATATTCGAGGGCGTTCAAAATTGAGACAGTAAGGGTGTTGAACGAAGGGAAAAACGCAGTTCGAGGCAGAAAAAGTGGCTGGCACCTGTTTCGGGTCCCCATTATTTCTAAAACTTCCAAGCCGTTTTTTTCCAAGTTCACGTGTTTACATGACCGGCACCTCTCACGCCTTTATAACCTTGCATCGTTCAAACAGAGAATCACATACTGCCTTCCTAAATCCACTTTTTTCTTTTAAAGAAAATGAGCATTCCCGAGATCAGCGTCAGCATGGCGAATAAAGCAACAGCATATCCCCAGGGCCATTTTAATTCAGGCATAACTTCGAAATTCATTCCGTAAATTCCCGCTATAAATGTCGGCGGTATAAATATAGTTGCGACGATAGTTAAAACTTTCATAACTTCGTTCATCCGATTACTTATACTTGATAAATATAAATCCTGCAGCCCGGTCAAAATATCCCGAAAGGATTCAATAACATCTATGACTTGAATGACATGGTCATTTATATCTTTAAAATAAATTTTGGTTTCATCCTTGATAAGGGGATGGTCATTGCGTTGTAATTCGGAGATCATCTCACGCAAAGGCCATATTGACTTCCTGAGATAAATAATTTCTTTTTTCAAATGATGAATTTGATTAAGACTTGCCGTCGTCGGCTTATCATTCAATTCCTGATCTAACACTTCCGTTTGTTCATCTATTTTTTCAAGCAAAATAAAATAATGATCTACTACTGCATCAAGTAATGCGTAGGCCAGATAATCAGAGCCTAATTTTTTTTCTCGCCAACGTGTGTTTTTTATACGGTCGCGTACCGGATTAAAAACATCACCCGGCTCTTCCTGAAAAGAAATAAGATAGTCTTTCCCCACCACCAGGCTAATCTGCTCAGAAATTATTTCATTCTTTTTTTCATCTAAATAAATCATTTTAAATATAAAAAACAAGCAGTTGTTATAGCCATCAATTTTCGGACGTTGTCCAGTATGCATGACATCTTCTAACATCAATGGATGTAAATCGAACATTGCCCCAACGGTTTCTATTATTTGCGGTGAATAAACACCATCAATATTTATCCATCTCATAAATGGCTTTTCACCAAGACTTTTTTCACCAATATAATCTATCGTTTTTTCAGAATAATTTAATTCATCGTAATCAAGTACGCTTATCCGGATGGGTGCACCTGGTTTATCCCCGACATAGTCCAATGTACCTGGAGCTTGGGCTGTTTTTTGGGATATTTTTTTAAGAATTTTCATTGGCTCCTCCAAATTTGGAACTTATGGGAGGTTGGTGCCTAGCGCGCATTAGCCCTTCGCACTTTCTAATCGTGACAAAACCCGATTAATACTGGAGGTGCATACTCCAAGGTGGCGGGCTATTTCCGCCCCCGATAATCCTAATTCTTTTTGCCCCCGACCGGCGACTCTGGCGCGGACTTCACTTACAGGTCCACGTCTACTCCCTCGTTTTAATTCTTCAAGGCTAATCTTCTTTTTCCTGCACCCTTCCTTGATAATATCAGCCAACTTCTTGCCACTCCGCTGCAGCTTCAACTGTCTTAAATGACCGTTTTCCGTCTGTTTAAGA
>CAYVTN010000152.1:0-7279 GCA_964454395.1 uncultured bacterium
CAGATTATCCATGGGCAAGGTCCAATCAATCTGCAGGGGGATGGCTTGGACCCGGCCTCCTGAAGCCAGCGTCAACAGCTGGTACATGCTGAACGTAGGTGAGGGGTAAACCGTGGTTGTCCCGCAGCCGCCGTAAATAGTCAATAAATCACGGATAAGTTCATCCGACCCGTTGCCCACCACCACCTTGGCGGGATCAACATCCTCAAAAGCGGCGATGGCCTCTTTTAAAGCTTTACAGTCTGGGTCAGGGTAGCGCTGCCATGGTTCCTGGGCCAAAGCCGCCAGAATACCGGCCTTGAGGTCCTGGGGAAGGTCATAGGGGCTCTCATTTGCATCAAGCCTTATAGAAGGGCCCGGGGCTTCCGGGATATAAGGGTTAAGGGCTCTAATCTCAGGCCTGGCCCGGTCCAGAAGTCTTTTGGACAGGGGTTCTTCCATGGTTGAATATACTCCTTGTTTCCTTAATACTTGGGATGGCAGCACCTTGGAGCTTAGGCTTTCATCCGCTGCTTGATGGATTGGGCATGGGCGGTTAATCCCTCGGCGAGGGCAATGGCCATGGCGGCAGCGCCTTCCTGGACCATGCCTTGCGGGGTATATTCCACAATGCTGGTATAGCGCTCAAAATCACGCACTGACAAAGGCGAGGACCAAGCCGCAGTGCCGCCTGTGGGCAGCACATGGTTGGGACCGGCCATATAATCACCCATGGCTTGGGCCGTGCTTGACCCGAGAAAAATAGCACCGGCTCTGCGTATTTTATTGAGAATCTGGCGAGGCGCCTTGAGTTGCAAAGAGAGATGCTCCGGGCCATAGACATCAGCCAACGCCGCAGCTTCTTCAAGAGATTTGACCAGCACGGCCGTGCAGGCTTGATAGGCCGTCCTCATTTGAGGCTGCGCCTTCACGATGGCCTGGGCGGCCAATTGCACACTTTTAATGACCCGTTCCGAAGTGCTGATCAAGATGGCCACAGCGCCCGACCCATGTTCTCCCTGGGCCAGTAAATCCCAGGCCAAATATTCCGCTTTGGCGCTGCTGTCGGCAATAATCACAATTTCACTGGGCCCGGCCAGGCTGTCAATGCCCACCTGCCCGACCACTTGCCTTTTGGCTTCCGTGCCGAAAATATTGGCCGGACCAACGATTTTATCGACCTTCGGTACGCTGGCCGTGCCGTATGCCAAAGCAGCAATGGCCGGCGCCCCGCCCATACGAAAGATACCCGTCACTCCGGCCAGATTGGCTGCATAAATGATAGCCGGTAAAAGCCGGCCTTCGCGATCAGGCGGGGTGGCCATATAGATTTCCCGCACACCGGCGGCCTTGGCCGGCAGGGCATTCATCAGCACGGTGGAGACCAGAAGCGCGTTGCCGCCGGGCACATAAATGCCCACCCGGTCCAGGGGCATGCGCCGCTCCGAGAGCTTGACGCCGGGCCGGTTGATGATAGCGTACTTCATATTCAGTTGCGCTTCATGAAACTGCCGGATATGGACAGCCGCATCCTTTAGCGCTTGTTTCAAATCCGAAGAAACGAATTTCTCCGCCTGTTCACGCTCTTTGTCGCTTACTTTCAAAATATAGCGTCGGGGAATCACGCCGTCCAACAACACTTCATAACGTTTAACAGCGCCATCCCCTTTTTTACGTACTTGGTCAAGCATGATGGCCACGGCTTCCCGGGCACAAACCGGTCTGCCAAACACATTCCTGGTCAGGGCATCACGGCGGACCAAAAGCGGGTTGGCCAGACCTGTTTGGCGTTCGATCAGCTGTTGCCAATGCCTTTGCCCTTGAGAGGAGTTCAAGGAGATAACTTGCATGCTGTAACCCTTTCATAAATTCCATTGATAAAGCTCGACTTGTCCCACGCCCATGCCCCAACGGCTCAGGCAACTGGTTGTTGACGGCAAGCCGAAAACTCTGATACGTTTATGCAAAAAAGCTTGCTTGCGAAACAAGAGCGTTATCATACCATGGCCCCAGGAGTGGAGCAAGGGCTAATGCATGCCTAAATCCACCATCAAATTTTTATTGGTCTGCCCACCTTTGACCAGTTTGCTTTTTTTGGGCTTCGGATACGTTCTCTGCCGCTGCGGGTTGAGGAGACCGCGAGCCATCACCCATACGCCCAAAAGTTTTCATAACCGCCGGGGGCGTCTCTTTCATATAATATCTATTCCGGTCGGGGCAAGGCTTAGGGGAGTCCACGCTGCCAGCATGTGCCGGGTCCTGATTTAAGCCCCAAAAAGTAAATTCGGAATTTGATGATGTCTTTTGGCATGCCGTAGCGCTCCCATACTGCCTATACCGGCCAAACCGCACCTCAACCTTTGATCCTTTCCATGCTGGCTCCCAAAGCTGTTAACTTGTGTTCCAACTGCTCATACCCGCGGTCCAGATGGTAAATCCTGGAAACAATGGTTTCCCCTTCCGCCACCAGACCGGCTAAAATCAAGGCTGCAGAAGCACGTAAATCGGAAGCCATGACCTGAGCCCCCGACAGGGGCGTGCCGCCGCGCACCAGGGCATTGGTGCCTTCAATCTGAATATTGGCATCCATCCGGTTAAGCTCAGCAACATGCATAAAACGGTTTTCCCATACTGTTTCCGAGATCACCGACCGCCCCCGGGCCAAACACATGGCAGCCATCCATTGAGCCTGCAAATCCGTCGGAAAGCCCGGGTAAGGCAAGGTGACAATATCCACGGGCTTAAGCTGGCCATGGCCGGTAATTTCCATAGTTTGTTCATCCACCACCTGCACGCCTATGCCCGTCTCCGCCATTTTTCTTTCCAAGGCGATGAGGTGATTCACAGGGTAACCCTCAATGACAGCGTGCCCCTTGGTCATGGCCACGGCCAGCGCCAAAGTGCCTGCTTCAATACGGTCGTTGATCACCCTGAAGTCAGTGGGCCGCAACTGTTCCACGCCTGCAATGGTAATGCGGTTGGAACCGGCGCCTGAAATCCGGGCGCCCATCTTATTCAAAAAGTCGGCCAGATTGACAATTTCCGGTTCGCAAGCCGCATGATCCAGAACAGTCGTGCCTTTGGCCAGCACAGCGGCCAGCAGGATATTCACTGTGGCGCCCACACTGGCTACATCCATATAAATAGGCGCCCCTTTCAGGCCCTGCCTGGCTTTGGCATGGACATAGCCGTGCTCCACCTTAATCTCAGCGCCCAAGGCCTCCAAACCTTTTAAATGCTGATCCACGGGCCTCAGGCCGATGGCGCACCCGCCGGGGAGAGCCACCTTGGCTTCGCGAAACTTGGCCAACAAAGGCGCCAGCACATAAATGGAAGCGCGCATGGTGCTGACCAATTCATAGGGGGCGGGTACACAGGAAAAACCGGCAGGATCCACCATGGCTTGGTTCCCGTTTAAGGCGGCCTTGGCGCCCAAAATCTCGATCATGCGGCACATGGTCTTTATGTCCTGCACCTGCGGAACATTGCTGATCCGGCAAGGACCTTCCGCCAGCAAACAGGCCGCCAGAACAGGCAGAGAGGCATTTTTAGAACCGCTGACGGCCACGCGGCCCGTAAGGACCTTGCCGCCTATTATACGCATCTTATCCATGACAGGATGTCTCCTTCAAAGCCGCCGATGTCATCCGTCAAAGTGCCCAAACAGGCGGATGCCCGTGCAGTATACCATGAAGTGAAGATCGACCAGACCATAAAATAATTCCACCTGGCTCCTCTCCCCCGGCAGAGCTGGAATTATGACACTGTCTTATAATGGAGGCGCATTGTCTGCGGCCCTACTTTACGTACTATCCGCAGTATGTGTAGGAGCACGGCGCTTGTCCCGCGAATGTTGGCAGGCCGTGCTCCTACGGTTTTAATCACGCCTTCAGTTGCACGCCATACCTCCACCTTGCTGTCACAAAAGGACAAAAAAAAGCCCCTGCCAACAACCAAGGTTGGCAGGGGCCCGGGTTTCTCAAGGGGAGCGTTATTTTTGTTCCACCCCTTTGAGCAACACTTTGTTGTCCAGCCGCGTGCTGTCCATGCGCGGATCGCCAAAGAGTTGTTTGGTCAGCTCAAAGAACATGGTTTTCTGGGAAAGCTCATCATCCCGGGCAATTTTCTTGTACCGGTCTGCATTTTTACCCAGGGCGGAAACCAGTTTACCCGAACCGTCATATTTCAAAGTGGTGGTGGCGCCGTCACGGTCAATGTTCTTCTCCGTGATGGCCACCACTTTATCATTACTGTCCGTCAGGTACTCATACTCACTGGTGCTGCCGTCCGCATTCTCCTTCTTCACCATGCGTTTGTTCTGGTAGGTACATTTTTCCGATACATTGCCCGCCTGGTTATACTGCGTCACTTGGAAATTGGCGTTGCCCGCATCGGCATACTGATAAACGCTCTTCTGCTCATCCTGTTCAATCTGAACCACCCGGCCTTGGCCGTCATACGCCACGGTTTGACTGCCATTGGCCGAGCGTTCATTCATGGTGATTTTCACCACCTTGCCCTCCTGATCGGTCTGGTAAGCATAGGTGCGGGTCCGGCCGGCCGCATTTTCCGACAACAGCTGACCCTGGTTGTTGTAGTGAAGCACGCTGACTTGCCCCCCGGCGCTCTCCACTTTTTCCGTCAGACCCGAGCTTTCATAACTGTAGTGGTGTTTGCTTCCTGTCTTGTCAACGGCTTCAATCACCTGCCCCTTCTCATCCTTCTTGACTCCCTTGGCTTCCTGCAATTCCAGGGCTATCTTGGCCGCAAGTTTCATTTCCTTGGGCAGCACGCCCTGCTGATCGCTCATGGCCACCTTCAGTTCGTCAAGCACGGCCTGATTATCCACGGTCACGGCCACCAGTTTACCCACCAGGGAGTTCTGGTAGTCCTGTCCGAAAATCGCCTTGAAGATGCTGATCAGGCGTTTGAGCAGATCCGTGTTGCCGGCACCTTCCAAGGCCTGACTTATGGCTTTGGGACCAAGCAACTTGGATACCTGATCGATAAAGGCCGCAATATCCTTGACGGACTTGATCTTGGCAAAGGCTTTTTCCATATCGGTCTTATCCTTGGCCGAAACCGTCTTTTCAACTGCCTTGCCGTCATCACCGGCGGCTTTCTTGGCCGTGGCCTTGGCATCCGTTTTGGCTGTGACGGCCGCATTATCCTGACCGGCCTGCTGGTTGACGCTGGCTGCGCCCACGACTTCTTGGCTGTTCTCATCAACCTGCTGAACGGCTTTGGTCTTCGTCTTGCCCAAGCTGACGCCAATGGCTTTCTGGTTGCTGGCCGCATACACCCGGCTGTTGCCCTGGTAGCTGTCGCGCGACCCAATGGGCGCCTGATCGGCCACCTCCACGCCGGTGGGATTCAGGGTTTCTTCATATTTATTGTCCGTCTTGGTGCCCGTCTCCGACCAATCCCAGCCATCACCAGCTTTGGAGTAGGTTACTTTCTCTATGGTCCATTCCGTGCTGTAAATGGGGTAGTAATGTACAACCGTTTCAGTATTGGCCACCTGCTTGGTTTGCTCGTTGCCGTCTTCATCCGTATAAGTCTCGGTGGTGTAAGTCGTTTCGGTGGTGGTATAACTGCCGGTGCCCACCTGCACCTGTCTGGAACTCTTGATGGCCGTGGTGTAACCGCAGTCAGAACCGCCATAGTAGACGTCATTGATATTGGCCATATTTCTCTTGTCATAGGTGGCCGGGCTGGCATCTTGCGTCACCGTAAAAGTCGTGCTGCTGCTGGTCGGTTTGTAGCGGTCTTTCTTGACGAAATCGGCTTCCTTGAAGTTGATGTTGTTCAGTTCAATTTCCGTGGAGCCGTCGGCATTGATGGTGATCTTCACATCAGCCTTGTCGCTCACATCGTCCGTGGTAAAGTCATCCTGCTTTTTCTCACCCAAGGTTTGTTGCGTGGCCGTGGATCCGGGCGGGCTCCAGGTCCAGGTTTCCTTCTCCGTGTTTTTCTCGCCCAGCAACTCTTTGATGAAGTCATAAGCTTGGTCTTTGGGCATGGTAAAGGTGTTGCTGGCGCTGCCGTCCAAGGTGGCTTGTTTGGCTTCCAGATTGCCGCCCTTGAAGTAGAAACCATAAGTGTCGTAATTCATGCTGCCTGTCCAGGTCACGCCTTTTTTATCCGTAAACGATTCATCAGCCTTGGTGACAAACCCTTTGGCTGTTTTGGCGGTCGGAGAGTAGGTATGGACCACGCCCAGGCTGTCCCGCCATTCTTTCAAATTAAACTGGGCATCGTAGTTGGATGTACCTTGATCATTGGTGCCCTGGATGGCTTGCAGTTTATCGCCACTATAAGTATAGGTGAAATCACCCATATCACCGCTGGTGCTGGTCCGCTTCCGGCTGGTGGGATCCCAGGTGGTGATCCCTTTGTCGTCGCTGCTTTCCAGAATATCGTCCGCGCCGCCGAACTTGTAGGACGTGGCCACCCCGTCTTCCCGACTGCCTGTAGCCGTGGTCAGATAAGTGCCGTCGTTCTGATAGGTAATGGTTTCGTCCAGACTGTTGCGGTTCGTCATGGCACGGGAAGTAAGAATGCCGCTCTTGGTGTAGGTTTCCGTACCGCTGCCATTATGAATGCCATCAAGATTGGAATAGGTGATGTCGGCTGATTGATGGAAGTGGACATCGGCCCCCCCATCATCCGCATATGTCCATTGGGTAACAGCCCCGCCGTTATCCACCCGCTGTTTGCCCAGCATGTTGATCTGGTCATAGCCGCCGCCGGTGTACAGCATCTGTTCGCTGCCTTTGCTGTCGCTGGCCACGGCCGATACCGGCCCTTCTTCACCCAGGGCATACACAATATGCTGGCTGGAGTAATATTGTTTATCCAGGTAGTTGACCGTTTCATCCTGGTAGAGATACTTCCGGTCCTGGTTGTTGTCAATGGGCTTCAAGCCGGTTCTTTCCGCAGTCATCACACTGCCGATCTGCACGGATTCACTGACCGGCAGGTTGTCACCGGTGCTGCCGGCTGCGGAAGCGATCACTCCGCCGCTGCCGGGATTGTAGGCAATGATATGTTCCTGGGCTCTTTCCGGCCAGTCATACATTTGCGTCATGCTCTTGTTTTCCACGCCATTGATGTCATAGTAAATCGTTTTACGTTCCGAGTTGGCAAGGGGATAGCGTTCTTCCTTCTTGAGCAAGCCCGTCCAGTTGTTGACCGTGTATACACTCTTGTACATTTCGGTCTTGCGTTTCTTGCCCACCTTTTTATCATGGGCGGTCACGGCCTCCACGGCTCGGCCGTTGTAATCGTTATCGGTGAC
>CAYVTN010000153.1:0-7245 GCA_964454395.1 uncultured bacterium
CGGTGACCTCCACATCCACCGTCACCGGCACCGCCACACCATCGCCTACTTACACGGCCACGCCCTCATTTACCATGAGCCCCAGTATTACGCCGACTTCAACGGAAACACCTATTTTATCGCCCACCCCAACTTCAACAGTCACCCTGACGCCAACCTGGACCCACAGTCCGACTGCTACGCCCAACGCAGTCACCGCCTTTGAGTCAGGCACCTTGATTATTCCCATGGATACCAATGCCGGCAGGACCAACCAGAATTACGGCATGTGGCGGGCCTATGGATTGGTTTATCAATTGCTGAAAAACGGCATTCCCGTTTACTGGTCCATCAAGTCGTATAAAAATTATGAAGAAACGGATTTCGTAGCCTCGATCACCAAATGTCTGCGAACCGACGCCATTTACAACGATGCGGCCTATAATGGCGGCCCCTTCATTATTGACAGTTCCAATTCCACCGAAGCCAAGGCCATCATCGATAGTTGGAATTCCGGCCAGTCCAACAAGGTGGAAGTTCATCAATATATTGACAGTTCCCAGTCATTAGGCGCGCCCATTTACCGGAAATTGCTGGCCGCCCCCAAAATCGCCTACTATCACAACAGTGACCCCAAGGGCGCCCCCAGTATGTTCCGTACCAAATACATGGGCCCGGCCGGCATCCCTGATTCCACCGGCGGCAATTGGCCCAATTCTTCTCCTGATGTGCTGGACGAAGATGAAATTGCCGGACCGAGCACCTCCAATCATCATGACGGCGCTTTGTTCACTTCACCCGGAGGGCCGCCGGCCTACAGCATGATCGTGACTTACCATTGGAGCGCTTATCCCATCGGCCAGTATGGCGGGGGCGGCGAACTCAATCCCGATGAAGGCGCGCTGGATACCGTGGCCACAGACAACGCCATCGAGACAGTCGATGAAATGGACAACTATTTGCAATACGGCTCGGCCCATGTTTATGCCCAGTGCGTAGCCGTGGAGGCGCTGGAAAATGATATTATTTCCACCACCCCCACGGCGCGGGCCGACTGGATTTACGGCGGGCATGGCCACTGGCTGACCACCAACGGCTTTGGACATACCGATGCCACGCCCCTCAGCTTCATCAACGAGCTGGCTGATGCCGCCTCCGGCCAGGCGGTCGGCGATTGGACCGCTTTGGATTCTTCCGACCTGGCGGCCTTTGGGCTGTCCAATGGCAGCCTGTTTTATGGCGGGGAGTCGTCCATTATTGTGATCGACCGGCAAAATCTTGATAATAATCCGAACTACGCCTATCCACTGCTGTTTATGAACGGCCACTACAAGGGTATAACCTCTTGCGGCAAAGTGTCCTACATGACCGGTCATGAGTCAGATCCAGCCTTGCCCTACACTTCAAATACGGCCGGCCCCATGCTACGTTATTTTTACAACTCCCTCTTCGAATCGCCGGCAGCCTATGCCCTGGTGCCGGAGATGTATCTGGACAAAACGGGCCCTGATGAGGCGGAAAGCAATTCTCAAATCACCTACAATATCACATACCATAATGTTTCCGGCCTGGCCTCCAATGCGGTCCTCACTGATCCTTATCCGACGGATGCCACCTATGTATCCAGCACAGGCGGCGGCATTCCCGGAGGCGGCGTGGTCACCTGGGATTTGGGTCCTTTGGAAGACGGAAACAACGGAACCGTTTCCGTGACCTACCTCTTGGGCAGTTCCGCTTCCACATGGGATAACCAAGCTCACGTTACCTATATGAGCGGCCTGACCCAGTTCACCCGCTATTCCAACACCATCCACACCACCATGGTGGTATTCACCGCCACCCCAACCGTTACCCCAACCGTCACCCGGACACCCACGCCGACCTTTACGGCCACTTCTACTTATTCGCCAACCTTGACCTTTACGGCAACCGCCACGCCCAGCCATTCGCCGACATCCACGGTCACGCCCACCATCACGCAAACCTATACCGCCACCGTGACGCCCACCGGCACATGGACGCCGACAGCCTCGCCGAGTGCAACACCCACAAGCTCATATACGCCGACGTCCACCATCACCGGAACCGCCACACCAACTTCCAGTGTCACATCCACCGCCACCTCCACCCACACCCCGACCGTGTCGCCGACCTTGACGGCTTCGGCAACATTCACGCCCACCTCCACCGCGACCCTGACCTTTACCATCAGCCCAACGGCTACAATCACCCCGACTCACACGCCAACGTCATCAGTGACACTCACCTCCACCGTCAGCGTAACTTATACACCTTCACCCACAACAACGGACACGCCTACGGTCAGCCCAACTTGCACCGCTTCGCCAACCTCGACCTTTACAGGCACGATAACCCCCACCTCCACCATCACCAAAACCTATACCGTCACCCTCACCGCCTCGCCGACCGCCACACCGAGTACAACACCAACCTTTACCCTCTCGCCAACCGGCACCTCCACCCCTATGCCGACGTTGACGATTTCAGGCACCATCACCGCGACCATAACTTTAACGCCAACGCTCACGCCGTCTCCCACCGTCAGCGCCACAACCACACCGGCCTCTGCAGGATCCCAGACCGTCAGTCCCACTTTCACGGCCGTTGCCAGTGGCTCCTTAACCCCGAGCCCAACATCAACGCCATCCGGCAATGCCACACCGTCGGTGACGATTACGCCGTCACCGACCGCCACTATTAATCTGACGGCCGTGAGGGCGGGATCCGCCACCCCAACTGCGACCCCGGTAACCAACACCACGGGGACGCCCACCGTGGTCGTAACACCTACATTAACCGTCACCACCGGAACCGGCGATATCAACATTATTGTTTATCCCAACCCCTTCAACCCGAAAAAAGCCGTAAATGGCAAACTTAAAATGATCGGCCTATCCGCCGGAGACCGGGTGGATGTCTACACGGTCAGCGGTGAAAAAGTCACCTCTATTCAGGCCTTGGGGAATCAGGTCACATGGGAAGGAACCAATACGAGCGGCGCCAATTGCGCCGCCGGGGTTTATATTTATACGGTCTATCGCGGGAACAAGCAGATCGCGGTGGGCAAACTATTCCTGGTTTACTGACAAGGCGGTTTACTTACCTGCCTGACGATGGGCCAGCAAGCTGGCCCGGTAAATGCCTTGTATGATATAGACGACCCCCGAAGCAGCAGTCAAGCCGGCCACCAAGACAACAACGATCAGTTTGCCGGGACCCAGAATGGGCACCAAGGCCGCGAGCATGAAAAATCCGGCGCCAAAGGACTGGGTGAAGGTGCTTAGCTTTCCCAAGCGGCTTACCTCCACAGCAGAGGATCCCCAGGTTAAATAAAGGATCAGATATCCCGATGCAATGATCACGTCCCGGGAAACCACGATTACCGTTAGCCAGGAAGGAATAAGGCCGATAATGGGCAGAATAACATAGGTTGAAACGAGCAATAATTTGTCAGCGGTGGGATCAAGAATACGGCCAATGGTGGTGCAGGTGGTTCGCCGGGCAATATAGCCGTCCAGCACATCGGTGACTGCGGCTGACAAAAACAAAATGAGTGCAATTAACAGGTGATCGTACATCAAAGTGGCAATAAAAAAGGGGATCAATACAATGCGCAAGACGGTCAACCAATTGGCCAGCGTCATCTGAGCATCTCCTTTAAAAGATTGAGTAGATAGTTCCTGTTGCGGAAAGGTCATTTCAACTAAACCTTTTGCAAGGGTTCTGACTTTACCCATGGGCGGCATTGAAGAAAACCGCTCGCTGCGAACATCTTTGATGTCCTTCGCAGCGAGCGGTTTTCTTCTCTGAGTCGGTTTGCGCTGCATATCCAAACCGACGACCGTCCGAGGGTAAGATCACAATCGGCTTCCGCAACAGAAACTAGTGTAATGTCTCACGATGTTTGTACCCTATCAGTTGAGTACCTTCATTTAAGAGACACTACACTAGATAGTCTAAATACAAAAACAGAAAATTGCTTCCATCAGCGGCAACGGGACAACTAATCGACCGGATCTAAAATCCCACGTGGTCAATTTCTCGATCTTCGATTCTCAGATCCAGGGTGTGGCCGCCATCACCACGCAGGTTTTAAATTGCTTCTTCCAGGCTTTCAGGATAGTGGGCCTGATCTCAGGGTAAAAAAGAACGGATTGGAAGGTCTTTTTGTCCATCCAGCAGGCACCCCGAAGCCTCTCGTCATGATTGACTTTGACGGTCTGTCCCGGTTTGAGGGTGACTTTGAAGGCAAGATTTAAAATATGCCGCTGCTTGTCGGGAGAAATGGACTCATTCAAACAGATCAGCTGGCCAACTTTAACGTCCAGCGTCAATTCTTCCATAAATTCCCTTTTCAGGGCTTCTTCGCAGGTCTCACCCCATTCCACGCCGCCGCCGGGCAGCAGGCAATAGGACTTTCCGTCGCGCACATGATTAACCACCAGAATTTTGTCTCCCCGGATAATAATACCGGCCACCCGGATTCGAGGTCGATCGGGTCTGTGGATTTTTGTCATAATAGCCGCCCCTGCTTTCCGGCCTTGTCCTCCACGGCAATGTTCAGATGGCGACAGGCCTTGGTCGTGGTTTTCCTGCCATTAGGTGTTCGTTGTAAAAAACCCATTTGGATCAGGTAAGGTTCATATACATCCTGAATGGTGTCGCTCTCCTCGCCCAGGGCCACGGCAATGGTCTCCACCCCAACCGGGCCGCCCTGAAAATGACGTATAATAAGCTCCAGTAACCTGCGGTCCATTTGATCAAGGCCTTCCTCATCGATTTCCATGAGCGACAAGGCCTGCGCGGCTACGGCCTTGGTTACCTGACCGGTCTCATGAACCTGGGCATAGTCCCGCACCCGCTTGAGCATCCGGTTGGCGATGCGGGGGGTGCCGCGGGAACGGCGGGCGATTTCCAGAGCGCCGTCTTGACTGACCGGCAATTCCAGCAGACGCGCCGATCGCTGCACAATGGCCTGCAATTCTTCGGGCAAATAAAAATCCAGACGATGGGCCACGCCGAAGCGGTCCCGCAGCGGTCCGGTAATCAACCCGGCCCTGGTAGTGGCGCCGATCAGGGTAAACTTGGGCAGATCCAAACGAATGGACCGCGCACCCGGCCCTTTTCCTATCATAATGTCCAAAGCAAAATCTTCCAGAGCGGGATAAAGAATTTCCTCCACCGCCCGGTTGAGGCGGTGAATTTCATCAATGAACAAAATGTCATGAGGTTGCAGGTTGGTCAAGATGGCGGCCAAGTCCCCGGGCCTATCAATTGCCGGGCCGGAAGTCACTTTGATATGCACGCCCATCTCCTGGGCCATGATCATGGACAAAGTGGTTTTTCCCAATCCCGGAGGGCCAAGAAACAGCACATGATCCAACGGTTCCTTTCTTTTTTGGGCAGCCTGGATAAATATTTTAAGGGCGGCAATGATTTTTTTCTGGCCTACAAAATCGTCCAGATGGCTTGGCCGCAGGGAGAATTCATGGCCATGATCATCCGCCAGGGGCTGCTGATTGACAAAACGTTCTGCTGATTCAGGCATAAGTACTTATCCTTTGTTAAAAACACTTTAAGCTCTCCCGATGGCGATGATATTTTTGACCATGGTTTATATCGTTTTTCTTATTGCGGAACTCGCCCCTTTCGGGAAGCTCAAACAGGTCCTCGCTTGCGAAAAACGATATAAACCATGGTCTGGCAACAGTACAATTTATTTCTATCGGGAAAAACTTTAAAATCAGAGTACTAGAGCTGTTTCAAAGCCAGCCGT
Source organism: uncultured bacterium (assembly GCA_964454395.1). Lineage (GTDB taxonomy): Bacteria > Oederibacteriota > JAAXVQ01 > JAAXVQ01 > JAUVAV01 > CAVQBK01. The sequence goes on from CAYVTN010000153.1 coordinate 5,777, forward strand.
ATCATTTCCGCCACCCTATCCTGTCCGGCCCGAATAGGGGGCAGTTCCTGATCCACTACTTTTTGCAAAGCCAGACGCGCTTGCGACAAGGAGTAACCCAAGGCCGCCAAGCCTTCCATGGCCTCTCCAAAATCATCGCGTACGTCCTGTTTAAGGCCAATGGGCATGCCTTTGTCCAATTTAAACTTGTCCTTTAATTCCAGCAAAAGCCTCTCTGCTGTCTTCTTGCCGATGCCGGGCAATTTGGAAAGCATGGCCACATCCTGTTCAACCACAGCCCGCTCCAACTGGGCTTTGTTCAAACCTGAAAGCACGGCCAAAGCGGATTTGGGTCCCACTCCTGAAACCCCGATCAGGATTTTGAACAAAAACCGGTCTTCCTCGTCAAGAAAACCATAAAGCAATTCACTGTCTTCTCTTTTCACATGCCACGTAAAAACAGTGATCGCCTCGCCCAGGGGCGGCAGACGGTCCAAATCAGACCCCGGCATGTGAACCTCATACCCCACACCATTGACATCCACGATACCGGTTTGACCCTGCCGCTGGGCTAAAATACCTTTTAAAAATGCAATCATCCATACCACCTTGCGTTGAAGGACACCGCAGAGTTATGGTTGATTGGCGGCCTTGAAAAAGTTAATCGGCCGCCCCAAGTGATCCCCATATAAACACCCTGTCACATGTCCCGGCTTTTATTTTGTCTGGTACTGATTTACAATGGTTTTTGATTGGCGGCAATGGGCATGGCATAGGGCCACTGCCAACGCATCGGCTGCATCATCCAAACGGGGCGCAGCACTTAAATTCAAGATCATCTTGATCATGTGCTGAACCTGTTTCTTATCGGCATGGCCAAAGCCGGTAACAGCTTGTTTGATTTCAACCGGTTTATATTCACTTAATTGTACCTTTAATTGGGCGCAGGTCAATAAAATTACACCTCTGGCCTGCCCTACATCAATGGCGGTTTTGGTATTTTTGGAAAAATACAACTGTTCCACCGCCACTTCCTGAGGATAGAATTCCTTTATGACCTGACTTAATTCCTGATGGAGAACCAAAAGTCTTTCCGGAAAGGGTTGGCATCTCATGGTTTCAATAACCCCATGAGCCAGCGCCACTTGTCTGTGGCCTTGGACTGCAATCATGCCCCAGCCGCAACGGCCGTAGCCGGGATCAATCCCCAATACGCGCAAGCTGCTGCTTACCAATTCTTTTCTTCCTGTCCCCAAGAAGATTCAAATTCGCTCTTCTTTTGATTTTTATTATTTTGCTGTTTTTGCCGTTGTTGATTGCGATCATTCTTATCAGCTTGATCCAATTTTGCCTGCATCGCCTTGGGTAAAGGCGGCACTGACTGTTGCTGCTGTTGCTGCTGTTGCTGCTGTTGCTGCTGTTGCTGCTGTTGCTGCTGTTGCTGTTGCTGCTTCTGCTGCTTCTGTTGCTGCTTCTGTTGCTGCTTCTGC
>CAYVTN010000154.1:0-7230 GCA_964454395.1 uncultured bacterium
AGCGGTCAAGGTCGCACTGGGCGTAAACGTCGGCGTAAACGTCGGCGTATGAGTGGCAGTGGGCGTATGGGTTTTTGTGATCGTGCGCGTAAAAGTAGGGGTTATGGTACTTGTAGGCGTAATGGTCGGTGTAAAGGTTGGTGTAAAAGTTGGTGTATCCGTATAGGTTGGGGTATAGGTTGGATTGGCGACCAAGGTTTGCTCATCAGCACCCATATCCCAACGCCAGCTGCGGCTTTGCCGGTCAATATCATCATTAAAGGCATAGCTTCCATAGCCGGAAAGCTCCAGTCCCGAAGCTCTGGCACTGGTATCGGATGGGGCCAAATGATAGTCTGAAGCCCCCACAAAATTAACGTTAGCATTGTTCTTGGAATGGGTCCCGGGCGCATCATTATTATTAATATCGGAGAGATTATAATCGGAAGTTGCCGAAAAAAGCCCGACAAACCCGTCACTGCAATTTTGAGTAATATTATTTATCGCTTCTGCAGTGCCGGATGATAATAAAATGCCTTGCCTGCAATTATCGACCGTATTATTATATACAAAATAATTTTGGTTGTTATATTTAAGGCCCAGCCCACCATTGTCCGAATGGCCATTATCACCCAAAAAACCGTAAATAATGTTGTTCCATATAATAATATTGCCATTGACGTTGGTAGAACCGGTCTGAACCCCCCAATGGCCATTTTTATTGTTCCCACTGTCATTGGCACCTTGCAAAATACATCCGGTTATTTTAATTTCAGTCGGACCGGTTTGGCCTTTCAAATAAATGGCGCTTTGGTTGTTATTATTGACGCCGGAAACTTGAATTTGCAGCCCTTCGATCAGGATATGATTGGTATCCGATTGCAGAGCGTTTTTGTTGTTTAAAATCAATCGATAGGCTCCATTGGTCCAAACCCCATCATGACGCTGGGAGATGCCCACCTGGGAAGAAGCATAAGGCGTAAAAATATGCAGATATTGCGTGAGCGAGGTACCCCATCCGGAAATATCAACCTGGGCGTTATCTACAGCATCGCCATAGCAGGCTATGTGCCAGATTTCATTGCTGGCTGTCAGGTCATGAGGTCCTGAGTCAAAATTACTTACTGAGGAGTCAATAGCACTGTTTTCCGTGCCGCCAACCGCATCCTTCAAAGATTGATAGGCCCGGTAAATGCTCCAATTGGCGTTGGAAGGCACATCGGCCGGTGTGCTGCCATCGGCATTGCGCACCTGATATTGAGTGGAACTAAGACGGCCATGGACAAAGACAAGAAAGTAAGTGCTGCCGCTATAATACTGAACCACATCCCCCACGCCGACATTATTGGGCATGCCGCTTGAAAAGGTCAGGACACCGTTGTTGATATCGAATGAAACGGCTCCGAGACCACTGTCCGCCAAAGCCGTGCTGTTGTTGGGGCCGACAGAGCGGTAAATATCAACAGGGGCGGCCCAAGCCAGCGTATTGACGCCCAGCAATGCGGTCAGGATCAACATTTTAAAGTTCAGTACTTTCCCGGTTAATTTCACAAGGTACTCCAGTTAGAAATTTTCCACTGTATCCGTCATCGGTCCATAATGCAGTTTTAATGCCAGTTTATGAACCCCACCCAAGTCGGCATAAGGAATAAAAGAGTAATCAATCTGCAGATCAGCCCATTTTACGCTGGCACCCCAGGTCAACCGGTCCAATAATTTGTCCGATTGCAGGTCATTTGCCCCAACTTGCTGAACATAGCCGACCCTGGCCGCCACGGTCTGGGCATACCAATATTCCGCGCCCAGGCGAATAATCAGTTTATTGTCCAAAGGCTGATTGATTTCAAAAGCCCCCAGTAGTTCATGTTGTTTTTTGGAACCAAAAAATTCCTTATAACCGATGCCGCCTCGGATACACAAAGGCAGCGAATCGGTATTGATATCAGGTCCCAAGTTTTGCACCGCCAAGCCCACGCTGAATTTATCTTCCATAAACCTGATCTGCATACCCAAATCACCGGCCAATCCCATCAACCGGTTCTCACCCAGTTGAGAAGCCAGGACTTTTAAATTCACCCCTACAGCAAAATTGGTAACGGTAATGCCCATGCCCACGGTTCCGCCAAAGTCCCAGACCTTTTGCGGCTGTTCATCAGAGAGATCGTTGTCAATATCAGGCATATGCCGGTAAAGCAGTTGCAGCCCCCCGCCATAGGTTTCCCCCAAATAGGTGGCAAAATTTAAAGCTTCGTATTCAACATCGCCAATCCAAAAATCATGTTCAAAAGAAGCATCGAGATAATCAGGCGTCAGGCGAGACAAGCCGGCCGGGTTCCAGGTCATGCTGTTGATGTCATCAACAATGGCCACCCCGGCACCGCCCATGCCGTCAAAACGTGGCCCATGGGTCACCTTGAGGAAATTCATGGCCGAGGTGCCCACCCCACGTCCCCATCCTGGCGAGACAAGGAGTGTCACTACCATAGCTAAGAGAACTGCCGTTCTGCGCATATTCATCTCCTTAATACGATTCCGTAATACGTTCCCAAAATTCCTTTTGTCCCCTAAGAGCATTCGTGAATTGCCCTTGCGATGCAAAGCGCCGCCCGTAAGAGTGGGTGCAAAGGCCCAATCCGCAACAGAAGCTAATTACCTATCAGTAACCTTACAGCTATTGTTTATAAACAACCACTTTCCTGATTTTATGGGTATCGCCGGAATTATACTGAACGATATAAACCCCATTGGCCACTAGTTCATCATTGTCGTTGGTGCCATTCCAGATCCAAGCGCCGGTTACAGGCAACGCCGTTCCCGGTTGAATGGGAAATTCTTGTTTTTTAATCATTTCCCCTTCCAGGTTGTAAATACGAAGCACCACACCATCCACACTATGATCACGGGTTTTATAGGAAATGGTCAGGGTCTGCACTTGAGGGTCAAATTTGTTGTGATTGATCTGGAAGTTGTCTTCATTAACACGCTTGGAAGCGGCATAATCCACGACAACTCTTGATAGTTCCGGCGTATCGGCGCCGGATGCCAGGTCATTGATGAGGGTCTCAAAATGTATTTTGTAATGAATATAACGGCAGAAGTGGTTCACATTCACCGGGCCCAGTGTTTGCGAGAGGGTCCAGGGAGACCACTGTCCCTTTTCCAAGGCATAACGGTAACGGAATTGGATGGTTTGATTGTTGGGAACAGCATCCCAGTTGATGAATTGCACCAGTTGGTCCTTATCCAGATCCACATAGCGTTCATAATTGCCGGCCCAGGCATAAACCAAATTTTGAGTATGATACATATCGGCAATGTTGATGAGATAAGCACTGGAGGTGTGCGGATCAGTGAGATTGTAGCGCCCACCCAAAACGTAGATAAAGCCATTGTTGCTTACACATTGATGGCCGGCCACCGGGTATTCCAAGGAAGTCAAGGATAATTCCCAAGCGCCGGGATTAGCGCCCGTGGGAATGGACGGTGTGTACGGAGCGACTTGGGCAGCGGGAGTACAATAAAAAACATTGTCCGTCAAATTGCCGGCCGCATCGGTAACCCCGCCGATCACATAAAACCTGCCTGATGTAAATACCACTTGATGTTCGGCCAAGGTAATGGGCATGGGCGTATCTTCCACCCATTTGTCCAAAGTGCCGTCATCCTTGATGCGGGCATAAAAAACTTCCGAGCACACCTTACCGCTGTCATCACGGCCGCCAAAAAGATAAACCCTGCCATAGGCCACGCAAGCCTGGGCATCATAACGCGTCTTTAAATCAGGGGCAAGGACCGTACTGGATAAATCATTATCAGGAATGGTTTTCCATCCCCCTGGTCCACCGTATTCATTTATACTGCCCGCGGGATTGGGCCGGCAGTACCATATCCTTTTTTCGAAATAACGCCTGCTTGATAAGGGATCATTGCCGGCCCAGGCATCATTTTCTCTGGAAATGCCGCCAATGACATAAATAATGCCATTGTAAGAAGTCACGGCTGCGCGTATCAGAGGTTGATAAATGGGTTCGGAAGTGGCAACGTTAGCTCCCGGCTGCGGGTCGCTAGGACCTTGGTAGACGCCGCGTACAGTTTGATAGGTATCATATTCATAGGCTGGATCAAAGATGGGAATAGGCGCTGTTTTCTCAAACGTCCCGGCGCCGCCATTGCTGCCGCCTCCTTGTTGGACCTGTTCATAAAACACAAAGGGTTCGCCATAAGCCATTTCCTTGGTGCCGGAAGGCGGCATATAGCCGGCGGCTGAAATGGAACAAGCAGGTGCATCAGCCCAGATAGTGGCATTGACGGAATTGGCGCCGCCAATGACAAACATACCGCCGTTGGACAACGTGGACATATGCATGATGCTGGCAATGGGAATAACACCGCTTGTATCCGGCGCCATCCAGGTTTTCAGTTGCCCGTTGGAATCTATTTCCGAATTGTAGATGGTGGTATAAGCATCCGGTCTGATGCCGTCAAAGGTCTGACCATCAGCGTAAGCATTGTAAGTGTTGCCCCCCCCGCCGATAACATATACCATGGGCGCGCCACTGGAAAGTGAGGCAGAATCCTTTAATGGCACTCTTAAAATGGCCGTATGACCGGTCCAGGTTTTCAGGCTGCCGTCGCCATAGGGGGATTTGAACAAAGGTGTGGTAGGAACCCATTTCTTGATATTGGTTTTATTGGTTAACAAGGTGCTGGTGTAAAATTTGTCGCTGGCGCCGGCATTATAGCCGCCGGTAATATAGAGATGGCCGTTAAAAGAAACCATGTTGTGGTTGTAGACAGGTATCGGCAGATCAGTGGTCCTGGTCCAGGTATCCGGTTGACCCGGGCCGGGAATGAGACCAGTCAGGCGGTCAATACGGGCAAAATAAACCTTGGCTCTGGCAGTGCCGGATACAATGCCGCCACTGACCCATATTTTTCCCGCTGAAATCGTGGTGGCTGCCCCAAACAAAGCTTCCGGCAAATTCGTACCTGTAGTCCAATTGACCACATCGCCTGTATTGGGATCAATGGTACCGATATAAACGCTGCTGGTGGCATTGATCTGTTCCCCTGTGGTGGAACCGCCCACCACATAGAGATGACCATTGCTCTGGGCCATGGCATGACCCGCTAAATTACCGGGCAACTGGGCGCTGGCGGTCTGCCAGGACGTGATATCACCATCGGGTTTAACATCCGCATAGTAGACGCAATTTTGGGCTACATTGGATAAATCGATACCACCCGCCACATAAATCCGGCCTTCATACTGGGCGGCAGCACCCTTGAACAAAGGCGTGGGCAATGAAGCCACGGCGGTCCAGGTATTGGATTTGTAATAAGCTTTAATACTTCCATCATACCCTATGATCTTGGCCCAATAAACGGAACTCACCGGCGTTTTGTCGATCGAATTGCTGCCACCGATAATATACAAGCGTCCGTTTACGGCAGCGGAAGAATGGCCATAGGTGGGCTGGGGCAGGCGTGAGGTCTCGTCAACCTCCTTCCATTCCTCGATTTTGCCGTCTGCCAGCACCGTAGCATACCAGATGCGGTTGATGGCATTATCCGTGCCGCTATTATTGATCCCGGCTGAATCAGTACTGCCAAAACCGCCGCTCAAATACAATTTGCCGTTATAAACCGTGGTGGAAGCCAAATAAAGAGAGGTGCTCGAAGGCGCGTTAACTGCATTCCAATTACCCAGTATTGCATAGGGGGCCAGCTGCAAACTGCCCTTGAGATTTTGCCGGATAAGAATATTGTCTTCTTTGCCGCCATAAAAATCAGTGGTCAGATCATCGGTAAATTCCTTGCCAAAAGTTGGCGGTGTAACCACAAAAAAAAGTGCGGCCAGGACGGCCAGGGAAGAAATAAAAAGTAAACTTTTTTTATAGAAGCCGGCAATGCAGAATTGATGTTTCATGAAATGATGACCCTCCAGTAATCATTATCGGATTTCCCGTTTAGAAGGCTGCTGGACGGTCTGAGACAGTTTTTTTAAACGTTCATTAATTTCCAACAGCAAATTAATCACTTCTGCAACCAAATAAACAATGGCAAAATATAAAATCCCCATAAACAAAACACCCAAACTGGCCAATTTGCCAGATCCGGGTGTTTTACCGAGTAAAATAATGATCGCTCCAGCAATACCAATTCCAGCTAAAATATACGAAAATATTTTCAAAATACCGACCGATTTTTTTAAAATTAAAAAATCCTGCTCCATTAATCCTCACTTTTTCTAAAGCCAATGCCTGTTTATACCGAGCCTATTTAACTTTTTCTAAATATAGCACCTGAAAAATGACAAGTCAAATTTGATTTTGCTTAATATTTTTTTTGCAAGCCCGATGTTTCATTTTAAAAGCAAATTTTTCACGCTGAATACCAGGACCACACTTCCGCTCCCCACAAGAATTACCCTTGAAAAGTAATAATAAAATTGACTTTTGGACCAAGTCTTGTTTAACAAGACTGGAAGAAAAAAGAGCATATGCCCAAGAAATAAATTCGTAAAAAAAATATAACTTGTTTGTAAATTAAATTTGGAAAAAACCAAAAAAATTGCAATGATGTTTGGCGCCACCAGAATAAACGTGGACAAAAATCCTAAAACAATTAAAGGAAAAGACTTGCCTGTAATATCGCTTTTTTGAGCCAGAAAGAGCTCAGGAGAATCATTGGTGAAAGCATAAAGAATTAGAAAAATAGCAAGGAAAATCAAGGCTACCAGGAAAAGGCGCTGCAGCCAAGCCATTTTCAAAAAAACACTAATGGCTCCGCAAATCATCGCAAGAGCCAGGAAGCCCAAGCAGCGGCCTATAAAAAATTTGAATATGCGTCCAAAAGTGGGCCGGGCTGAAATGTCTCCATTGATGGCAGGAAAGGCATAACCCAATGAAGAAGTGGATAAAACCGGGTAAGTTGCCAAAGCAGCCCCCAGCAGCACGCCGAATAAGGACGCCATTAAAATTTCACTCCCGTTGATACTCATTTCGCCAAGCCGTTTTAAATCGCGGTTAAGGATTGCGTCCTGGTGCAGGCTGTTTAAAATTTTTGACGGTAAAAACATACAGTTTGGCGTCTTTAGCCCTCCAGGCATCATCCGGCAATTGCGCTTTTTGGCGGCAAAGATTGTTCAGCAACGTTTCTTTGGACCATTTTTGTTCAATGGGCACTTCAGGAAAATAAAACCCTTCCCGCCTGCCTTTTCTAATCAACACCCCATCCCGGCCAATTCTT
>CAYVTN010000155.1:0-7185 GCA_964454395.1 uncultured bacterium
TTAAAAGCAACAGCCTTGTTCCAGACCACGATCATGCCGTCCAGCCCGGCATCTTTACATGCCTGGGCCACGCTGTCGAGCATCACCCGTTTTAATTTGTTCTCATTGCTCTGGCTGGCATTGCCGTAGGATACTTTGTGTTGCACCACACCTTCCGGACCGTCTTTGAATATCCGGTAAGGCACATTGGGACAGCTATTGGCGGCCAATTCCAAATCCGCAGCCTTGTCATAATCATTCTGGAAGGAACTGGCGATAACATCTTCACTGCTGCCGCCCTGGCCCTTGCCCATCAGCTTCATCATCAGGGCCGCGGCCGCAGCTTGGCCTTTATTGTTTTTCATCATGGTCTTCATCACGGTGTTATTTTTAAAATCCGTCATGGTCCGCAGGCCATTGACACTTTGATACTGAACCCGGGGCACATAGGTAAAGCTGGTCACGCCTTTCAAAACCTGATCATATCGTTTTAAAGCGTAATCCGCCGCTTCCTGGGTTACTGACAAATTGTTGCTGCTCGGCTGCCCCAGTTTATCCAGGGTAACTGTGCAAAGCCCGACTTTTTTAAGTGCCACCAAGGCTTCCTTGTTAACCTGAGTTCCGGCGCAACCACCCAGCAAGATCGCTCCTGCCAACAGCACTCCCATTGATTTTAAATAACGATAATATTTCATTGGTCCCTCCTTTTATGATCTATCTCAACTATAGTTACGGATTGATAATCATTTTGGTTACATTTTTTTAGCGGTTTGGAAATTAAAAACGATGGAGTGGACGGCGTTTGCCCATCAAAATCAACCTGGCCGGAAAAGTTTGGCCCACAACAATGTCCATGTTATCGTTCCCGCGGGGCAGCATGTGGATCAACTCCTTTGGAACCAAAGCATTTCGTACGGAACGTTCACCGTCTATGGTCGCAAAACTGTGACGAAAAAATATCCGGCTGAAAAGGGAAAACCCCCAAAACGCCCAGCGGGAACGGTGGATGTCATTGAACAAAAAACCTTGGCGTGCATGACACACAAGGCCAAGAAGCTTTTTGATCTCTTCATCCGTCAGATGATGAAGCAAATGGTTGGAAAAAATATAATCGGCTGGAAGGTATTGACTAAGATTAAAAATAGAATCGCAAACCACGGTCAATTCAGGATAGGGCCGGCATCGGTGCCGGGCATAGTCCACGATCAGTGGATTACTATCAAGACAAGTAATTTTCACTGAAAGGTTATACCGACGGCATTGCTTTATAAACCAGATGTCCAGATCACACCCTCCTGCCCCCAAGTCAAGCAGATGGTAGTCCTGACGCGGATTCATGCGCATCTTCTTGAGAAAATGGTTTATTAACAAGGCCTTGGAGGAAGTGAAGAGTGTATTAATGATGCGAAATTGTTCGACTGTATTAATAAGCCGTTTGCTATCAGCACCCGGCAGATCCATCAGTTCCGCCACCCGGGCGCGCTTGCTCAGATCAGGCCAGAGCGTTTTTGTCACAGGCCTTTTTCCATTACCGCGGCTTCCACGGTCAAGCCGGGTCCGAACCCGGCGCTGATGATTTTTCCGTTTTCTTTTGAAGCCAATACCTGTTCCAAGACAAACATAATGGTGGAAGAACTCATGTTGCCATAGTCCCTTAAGATTTGATAGGAAATGGCCAGGTCATCCCTGCTCAACCCCAAACTGGCGGCCAATTTTTCCAAAATGGCTTTACCCCCGGGATGAAGAGCCCAAATGCTGATTTCTTCCGGCTTTACCCCGGCCTCCTGATAAAGGGTTTCCATAATGGGCGTGATGTGTTCCTTCAGCAGCCTCGGTACGTAAGCGGACAATTTCATGTCAAAGCCATGACTGCCGATCTTCCAGGCCATTTCCTGCTCGCTGCCTTGCAGATAGGTGGTCATAAAGTGGTTCAGTCCCAGTTTGGGGCCTTGGCTGTCATCAGGGCTGGAGGAAATCAGGGCTGCCGACACGCCGTCCGCAAACAGGGCATTGGCCACCATGATCTCCGGTTCCTGGGTTAGCTGAAAATGAAGGGAGCATAATTCCACATTAACCACCAGCACCCGCGCCCGGGGATCAGCTTGGCAGAAGGCCTTGGCCATTTTCAAGGCCGGAAAGGCGGCATAACAGCCCATGAAGCCCAGATGAAAGCGGTTGATATGGGGTGACAGCTTTAGTTCCCGGACCAATGTCAAATCAAAACCGGGCGCGGAAAACCCGGTGCAGCTGACAGTGATCAAGTGCGTGATAAGGTCTTTGTCAAACCGTCCCAATTTGTTCAGCAGCAGCCGCACGGCTTTCAGGGCCAGACGGTTTGATTCCTTAATGTACAGGTCATTGCGGGCCTCCGTGCCCGGTTCGGGCAGCATGGCTTTGTTTTTGGGATAGAATTGAAAATCCCGGGGATCTTTGCCATAATCGGAAATTACCGAGTGCCTTTTTTCAATGGCCGTGGATTGGAAAAGTTTGGTGAAAAAGGACCGTTTGGCCGGCGTGTCCCCCATTGCTTCCTGGGTCAGCCGCAGGGCTTCCTCCTGGGTATAAAAGTGTTCCGGCACCGTGGTAGCTATGGCATGCAGGTAAACTTCCTTGGATGAACTCATGGCACTCCTCTTAGAGTCTGTATCTGGATTATCTACGGTTTTTGCGCTGCGGATGCGTCCCAATTATATATTTATCCGCTTGGGATAGATAACCAAGATATACAGAATCTTTTCCAGCTCCGCTGGGTTAGTCTTTAAGTTGACAAACTGACGTGAATTATTGATATTATAAGCTCAAAGCATGTCAATTGAAAATCATTTTATGCAGGGAACAATCGCGACTGTTCCCTGCAAATTATCTTCTAAGCAAAAAACGTAGATCTTGGTGATAAAAAATCTAAGCGGCCCAACCCGACACTAAAAGGAAGCTTCCCATGGAGCTAAAAAAGCATCAACTAAAACTGAAGCAGCTGGACTTTTCCAATCCGCGGGATAAAAAAGAGTACAACCATGCGATGTTTACCGATGTAGCTCCCACCTATGATTGCCTTACCGTATTTTTGTCCTTCGGTCAGGACCAAGCCTGGAAAAAAGCCCTCATGGCCCGCCTGCCCGACCTGAACCAGCCCACGTGCCTGGACCTGGCCTGCGGCACCGGCGATCTGACTTTTGCCTTGCAAAAACGCTATCCCCGGGGACACATCACGGGCTTGGATCTCAATGAACGCATGCTCGCCCTGGCGGCCAAGCGGGCCGAGAGTCAGGCAATAACTTTTCTTAAAGGCGACATGAATGCCACCGGCCTGGAGTCCAACCGCTTCGACCTGGTCACCGGCAGCTATGCCCTGCGCAATGCCCCTGATCTTAAAAGCACGTTGCAGGAAATTCACCGCCTGCTCAAACCCGGTGGCATCGCCGCTTTCCTGGATTTTTCCAAAAGCAGCGGCTGGTTACATAAAATCCAGTCGGCGTTGCTCACCTTGTGGGGCGGTCTCTGGGGCTTGATCCTGCACCGTCACATAGACCCCTACATTTATATCGCTAAAAGCCTGGACCACTTCCCCGATCGCAGGACCCTCCACCGCCTGCTGCAGTCGCAAGGCTTCAGGATCACGTCCACCAAGTTATTCTTCTTTGGATTTATTGAGATCATTCTTGTGGCCAAAAGTTAACCGTCCTGGTTCCGGATAACGGCAATAAGGGATGGTCATCATGGCATAATGGGCTGCCAGGGAACGGTTTCCCCAGCGCAGAACTGCTTGAATAAGGGGCGTGCGCAGGCCGGTCAAAACTTTATTGGTTAAAGTCCCCAGATAAGTGTTAAAGGCCGATTCCCGCATGGCTGTTTTGGCGGCCTTTTGGCCGCAGCGCGTATAGGCTTTTAGTCCTGATGCCAGCACCTGGGGATTGGGTATGGCATGGCTAATCAACCCGGCACAATAGTCGGCGTCCATCATACCCACATTCATGCCCAGCCCCCCAATGGGCGACATGATATGAGCCGCGTCGCCGCACAACAACACGCGGCCTTGGCCGTAACGGACCGCCAGATAATGCTGCACTCCAAAAGCGGTCTCCCACACCTTGTCCTCCGGCATCAGCACCACGCCGGTGCGCAACCGCACCTGATGCGCCAAGTAACCGGAGGTTGGAAATTCCATGAACTGCGGTGTATTGATTAACCACCGTCTCAGCCCGTTGGGCAAGGGAAAGGATTCCACCGGCCCCTGACCGGTAAAATAAAAACAGGCTTTTCGGCCCAGGGAACTTTTGTCCGTAAAATCAGCCATCAGGTAGGTCTGGGGATAGGGCGCACCGTTAAAGCGAATACCGAGCTGTTCACGGATAAGGCTGTTTTTGCCGTCACAGGCGCATAAGAAAGCAGCACGGAGGGATTGCTCCCGCCCTGTGGCCGCATCCTGGACCTTGAGCTCAATGTGTTCATCATGCTTCACCAGCTCGACCGCCTTGTGACCTCTTTTTAAAGTCACCGAGGGGTAACGCTTGAGATGGTCTTCCAGCAAGGCTTCGGTCCGGCGCTGAGGCAGCGTTAAAATGAAAGGATAGGTGCTTTTTAGGTGATGGAGCCGTACGGTGCCCAATTGGCGGCGCGGACCGTATACGTCGGCTTCTTCCACTTTGATCCCCGCTTCCAGGAAGCGCTGATCCAGTCCCAGCCGGGCCATGAGCGTCAAGGTCGGCGGGGTGATGCCAATAGCCCGCGACCCTGTTTTTCTTTGCCGCCGCTCTTCCAGTACCAGGGTTGAAATGCCCTTATGACCCAATAGATTGGCCATGGTCAAGCCCACGGCACCGGCGCCCACGACAATGACTTCAAACTCTTTTGGCGCCATAACGTTCTCCTGTCAATCTTCCTGACCCATGCGGACTCAAGACCGTTTGATGCGGTTCCACGGTTTCAGGGCCATGAACGGATAAAATTATCACGACGAGAGATTTTTAAGAATATTGAGCGCTTCTTTGACATGGCCCGTGGACAGGATATACCTGGCGGTGCTCAATGCTTCCACCATGCCCTGCCGCTCGGACAAAAAAGACAGAAAAATGCATTTGGCAATGATGTGGTCCAGTTTTTTAACCAGTTCCGGTTCCGATTCCGCCGACAGCAAAAGTTGTTTGAGAGTCTTGGTATTGAGGAAATCGTCCAGTGTTTCCGATCTGGTGATATTCTCCTTTTCGGTCATCAGGGTCTTGAAGTCGTCGCTAAGGGAAAGCTCTTTCCCCAAGGAAGAGGGCATGAGCTTCAGTACCAATTCCTCGGTTATGGACGGATGATTGTATTTAGCCCCGTAACTCAGGGCATATTGGGCCAGAAGGTTGATCCGGAGCGGAATGCCGTGGCTGGCCTCATGGATGAAGGCCGCGGCTGCCGGTAAAAACAACCCGGCATCACCTCCCACCCGTTCCAAATGAAAGTCAATATATTCGCCTGTTTCCATGGAAGAAAAGGGGGTGATGGTCAAACGGCGTGAAACAAGGGTGGCGAATTCCCGGTTGCATTCCAATAACTTCGTGGCCTCCGGCGTGGCGGTCAGGACGGCGGTGAACAAGTGATGCCCGGAAGGTTGAATGTTGAAAAGCGCCCGCAGGTTGTCCAGCGCCGAATGATGATGGAATAGCTTATCGTTGTCGATCAGCAGGACAACTTTGATGTCGTTCAGATAATAGTTCATCAGCGCATCGATGACTTCGTCAAGATCATAGGGCGGAGTCAGGTTCAGAACGTAACCCAATTGCTGTAAAAACCATTCAGGATTATTTTTGGTGGGGGACAATTCCAGCTTCAGGGGCTTGTATTCCTTTTCCCGGTTAAGAACAACATCCAGATAGGTAATGAAGGCCGTTTTGCCATAGCCGTCTTCCGCCGTAATCAGCACCATGGGATCGCGGGCGTCAATGAAATGGTAGAGGACCACCACATTTTTTTGAAGCTGGTCGTTTAAAAAGTAAAATCCCGAATCCAACGGGGTCCCGGTCCATGTAAAGGGCGGAGACTGGAGATGATAGAATTGCAGATAATCATTGTCTTCCAGGATCATCGGTCCAAAGCCTTTCTTTATTCCATGGGCGGCCGGTCGGTCCCGGGCGCCTGTTGATCGTGCGAGCCGGTATTAACCGTCAACAACTGTAATCCGCGGAGCGTCTCCTCAATCTCGCCCAGGTTCAATTCTTCCCGCAATTGGGCCAAGCGGTCGCTTATCTCCGAAGGGCCGAGATAAAGGCTGAAAAACATGGCTGCCCGCAAAATCCGGTCCAGGGTTTTGAAAGCCTGCTCAACCGGCCTTGCCGGCGTCAACCATTGCCGCAATGTTCTTTCCTGCAGGAGGCGGCGGATGGTCACCGGGTCGCGGAATCCATGGGCAATAACCATACGGCAGGCCCTGTTGGCATCATCCTGTCCGGGCGTGTCAATGACCTTGTAGGTGGCATCCTGGGAATCGTCCTGCATAACAGGAGGTAAATAACCGGCGGGCATGATCTGCACCAGGGAGAATAAGGGCCTGGAGGCGGCCGGATGTTGCAGCAAGGTTTGCCAGGCCTGAAAGGTCGAAAAATCTTCCCACGGCGAAATGGCTTTGATTACAAATACCGGATGTTTTCCCTTGCTTTTAATGTCTTGCAGGCAGGCCAGGATGGCGGTCAACTCTTCCTGCCCGGGATCCACACCCAGGGCTTTAATCCAGGGGGTATAGGGGCCCCTCACCCCGCGCGGATCCTCCTGCATGTCAAGCTGCAATAATTTAAAGGAAGGCAAGGCCGCCAGGTAATAATAAAGATACTGTTGGAAAAGGGCAAAGCGTTGAGCATGGTCTATTTCAACCACGATCAAGGGTTGCTTGGGCAGGAGGGTCTCCACAATGAATTCCCCGCCGCGCCGCACTGCTTCCAGATCGTTCATAGCCGGTCAGCCCCTTTTACCACCCAACCTCCCTCCCTGGCCATCATCATTGGGAGTGCTCCTTGATCATGGCGTTCATTTGCTCGACAGTTCGGCGGATGGTCAAAAAGAGCTGTCCCAAGGGCAGATGTTCATCACAAGCAACCAGCAGGATCAATTGGTCCGCCAGCAAATGGGTAAGAATTAAATGGCTCTTGGTTTTGGTCAGTAAATACTCCGTGGGATCATCCTCCACATGCTTCAGGGACTGATTGATAAGGTCCAATTGAATGGCCACGGACT
>CAYVTN010000156.1:0-7098 GCA_964454395.1 uncultured bacterium
CGATCGCGATGGAAAAAGAGCTGCGCTTTGCCATTCGCGAAGGCGGACATACGGTTGGTGCCGGTGTTATTTCCGAGATTATTGAATAGTCAAGGTGAACCGAGGATAGATACATGCGTGAAATTATTTATTTAGGATGTTCCGACTGCAAGCGTCGGAACTATGTGACCAGAAAAGACAAACGTAAAACACCGGATAAGCTGCAGCTGAAAAAATTCTGTCGTGCCTGCGGTAAACACACGCTGCATAAGGAAACCAAATAACCATGGCAAACACAAGGCCTGTCTCCTTCAGGAACAGGCGTTGTGTTGCCAGCCCGGGAACGGTGGTTTGCTGACGGTGACTGAAACAGGCCAGTAGCTCCAACGGCTAGAGCACCGGTCTCCAAAACCGGGTGTTGTTGGTTCGAATCCAACCTGGCCTGCCAACCGTAGCAGGCCCGTACTGTGCGGAATGCCTTGCTGTCCGGCAGTTGGTGCAGCTATTCCCTATAAGAGTCTGTATATCTGGATTATCTACGATTTTTCCGTAGATAATCCAGATATACAGACTCTTATCCAGCTCCGCTGGGTTAGCAAGAAATGTATTAAACCTAAAACAGGCGTGGCAAAGAAGAGGTACCAAGGTGTTTAAAACTTTAATGACCTTTTTGCGTGAATCTTATGCAGAACTCAAACGGGTGACGTGGCCCAGTCGTAAGGAAACGTTAGGCTCCACCACGGTGGTCTTTATCGTGGTGGGTATTATTATGTTATTTATTGCTTTGTTTGACTTTTTACTGACCATTGTCTTCAAATTGCTAGTTTGATGAGGTGACGGTGTGGCTCCCAAATGGTATGTCATCAATACCTATTCCGGAAATGAGAATAAGGTTAAAACCAATTTAGAACAGCGGATAAAATCCATGAACATGGAGGATAAAATCTTCCGTGTGCTGGTGCCGTCGGAAGAGGTGGCTGAAATCCGCGGGGGCAAAAAGAAGATATCCACCAAGCGTTTTTTCCCCGGTTATGTGCTGGTGGAAATGGATATCAGTGACGAAGCCTGGTATGTGGTGCGCAACACGCCCAAAGTCACGGGGTTTGTGGGCTCGGGCAACATCCCCACGCCTTTGACCAATGAAGAGATTGAAGGCATTCTTGGCCAGGTCTCAGGAGCGCGCAAATCCAAGCCCAAGCCCAAAGTGCTCTTTGAGCACGGTGAAAAAGTCAAAGTGATCGACGGGCCTTTCACCAATTTTACGGGCACCGTGGAAGAAGTCAACCTGGAACGGGGAAAATTAAAAGTAATGGTTTCCATCTTTGGCCGGCCAACACCGGTGGAGTTGGAATTTGTCCAGGTGGAGAAAGAATAATTAGTTGTTGCGGAATGGGGTTCTGCCAACCCCAGGGGTGACGGTTTGTGTAGGGTATCGGCATGCCTGTACTTTGCAAAGATGTTTTTTCTCAATGCCGCCTAAGGAGGGTTACAATACCCAGGACGGTTTTTCGAAAAAAAATAGTCTTTCTGCAATAGAAACTAATTAATTTATTCGCAGTGTCATGCCTTGGGTAAGGCGGGCAACGCAGCAAGAGGAGACTTAAGTCAATGGCAAAGCAAGTTAAAACCACAGTTAAATTACAAGTGCCGGCCGGGAAAGCCAATCCTGCGCCTCCGGTAGGGCCTGCATTGGGCCAAGCAGGCGTTAACATCATGGAATTCTGCAAAGCCTTCAACGCTCAGACCCAGAACCAGGAAGGCCTGATTATTCCGGTGGTGATTACGGTTTATCAGGACCGGAGCTTCACTTTTATATGTAAAACCCCGCCGGCTTCCGTGCTGTTGAAGCAGGCGGCCGGTCTGGCCAAGGCCAGTCAAACACCGGGACGGCAGACCATTGCCACGGTCAACCAGGCCACGGTCAAGGAAATCGCCCAGAGCAAAATGGTGGACCTCAACGCGGCCAGCCTGGAAGCGGCCATGCGCATGGTGGAAGGCACGGCCCGCAGCATGGGCATTAAAGTCGAAGGTTAGAGTCTGTTATACAGACTCTTATCCAGCTCCGCTGGGTTAGACCAAGGGTTCCGCAGAGCGGGCCGATTAAGTGGGAGGATAGCCGCAGTGTTATCCGTTGGGACCACGGGAGGGTATGATGAGCAAGACAAGCAAACGTGTTTTAGAAAACAAAAAAATGATGGACCGCACCAAATTGAACACGCTTTCGGAAGCTGTTGATTTTTTGCTGTCCGCTAAAAAAACCAAGTTTGATGAGACCCTGGAAGTCTCCATGCGCCTGGGCGTCAATCCTAAAAAGGCCGATCAGCAGGTCAGGGGCACCATGGTGTTGCCTCACGGCACCGGCAAAACCAAAAGGATATGCGTGATCACCAAGGGTGAAGCTATTGCCGTTGCCAAGGACGCCGGTGCGGATTACGCGGGCTTTGAGGATATTATTGAAAGAATTCAAGGCGGTTGGTTTGACTTTGATACAGTGATTGCCACGCCTGATGTCATGCGGGAAGTCGGTAAATTGGGCAAACTCCTGGGGACCAAGGGCATGATGCCCAACCCCAAAGCCGGCACAGTGACCCCCAATGTCGGTCAAGCGATTAAGGAAGTCAAAGCCGGGCGAGTGGAATACCGGGTAAATAACGAAGGCCTGGTTAACTTGGGCATTGGGAAAATCTCCTTTGGCAAAGATAAAATGATGGAAAACGCCCGCTATGCGGTGGAAACGATTTTAAAGGCCAAGCCCAGCGGCGCCAAAGGCCAATACATGAAAGCCGTGGCGCTCTCTACTTCCATGGGGCCTGGTGTAAGGCTGGAACTGACTCAGTTTTCGGCAAAATAATATTGTTGTAGATTTTTATAACATTATAAAAACAGTCCGGTTGAAGACCGTTGGTGCTGCTGTCAGCTTAAACAGAGGCATTGTCCTCTGGCCCACCGAGATCGGGAGTTTAAAAACCATTGCAGGGCAAGTGTGTTTGCCCAAAAGGTCATTAAACCCCGGCCAGGTGCGGCTGGGGTTTTTGTTTTAGCGGCAAGGCTTCCCTGGTCTGCAGCCCGGCCTTAATCCTGAAGAAAGGAAGGTGAAAAACACGATGGCCACCAGTAAAAGCAAAAAAGCTGCAGTGCTGGAAAATGTTAAAACCATTTTGGAAAGCAATAAAAACGTGGTTTTGACAGAGTACCGGGGCATGAATGTTCTGGCAATGACCGAATTCCGGGCCACACTGCGTAAAGCGGGCGTGCAATTGAAGGTATTAAAAAACACCCTGTCCAAAAGGTTGTTCCAGGATACCGGCATGGAAAAGCTTAACAGCCAGATGGAAGGCCCCATTGCCGTTGGTTTTCTCAGTGAAGACGTGGCGGCTTCCACGAAAGTCTTGTTGGATTTTTCCAAAAAGAACGAATTTCTGAAGATCAAAGCCGGGTACATCGACGGTAAAATGGTCAGCATGGATGAGCTCAAAGCCATTGCTTCGCTGCCTTCGCGCGAAGTTCTGCTGGGCATGGTGCTGGGCACATTGCAGGCGCCGGTCAAGAATTTGATGACCGTGATGCGCGGGACCACACAAAACCTGGTCTATGCGCTCAATGCCTTGAAAGAAAAAAAAGAAAAAGAAGCGGCTTAAGGGTCCTTGCATAACAACCAACTTCTTATTTCAAAAATAGAAAATCAGGAGGATTAGTGACATGGCGGTAGCTAAAGAAGAATTGATTGATGTTATTGGCAATATGACAGTTTTGGAAATTTCCGAGTTGGTAAAAGCCATGGAGGAAAAATTCGGCGTTTCCGCGGCAGCCCCCGTGATGATGGGCGGCATGATGCCGGCTGCCGGCGGTGCCGGTGCTGAAGCTGCGGAGGAAGAAAAAACGTCTTTTGACGTGGTGCTGACCAGCGCTGGTGACAAGAAAATTCAGGTCATCAAAGTGGTGCGCGAATTGACCGGATTGGGCCTAAAGGAAGCCAAAGATCTGGTGGACAACGCCCCCAAGCCGGTCAAGGAAGGCGTCAGCAAGGAAGAATCTGAAGCCCTGAAGACCAAGCTGGAAGAAGCCGGCGCTGTTATTGAAGTGAAATAAAACGACCGGTTGATTCGGATTGCCATCCCCCCTCCTGCAGGTGCAGGAGGGGGGATTTTTTATTTTGGAAATCCAGAATGCTATTAGACATTCAACCTTCCGCTGCCTGTAAAGTTTATCATACCTTTTAACGCGCTCCATCAAACAAAGACCATGCCCAATGATATATTGCTGGAATTTACCATTCTCCACAGGATGCTGCGAAGCAAACTCTGGCCGACATCATGATCACACTAATAGGGTCCGCATATCATCTCCTTTAAAAAACAGTAAAATGATTTTTTAGTGAAAAATTTTTTAAGTTTGCCGGTCTAAATAGATAAAGCATTTTTTTATTCCCGCTTTGCCGGTTTAGTCTGTGTCACTAAGATCTACGTTAAAAGTGCCATAAAATGATCACCTGGTGACTTTTTTTATGAAGAAATATGTTATAGTGCTGGCACGAAATGGGAAAGTGGAGGAAATGATCATGAATCCTGAGCAAATCAGCGGAATAAGATTTAAAAAATAAGCGATTTGTTGCTTGGTGAAGGGACGGAGACCGTGAATATATTTGTTAAATATCCCCAAGTGCTTGAGATAAGCGCGCTGATTGGAAAGTGTCGGGGTATTTTATTAAATAAATAAATACCGCAACTTGGGTAAATTTGCCCCTGCCGGTATGGATATTATGGGGAAGGGACGCCGTAGACAATTTTTACAAGCTTTCGGATCGGGAACCCTTTGTTTAAACTTACGAAAAAGAGTCTGCTTCTTTTGATCTTGAACCTTGAGTTCGTGAAGAAAACATGAAGAGATAATTGCAGCCTGCACACGCCGCGAATAATACTCGGAGTAGGGGCGTATGGTCGTTGAGGCCCGACCCCCTATGAGGTTCCAACTTGGAATATAACCTGTTTGGAGCATTTTAGGTACGGGACCCTATAACTAATGGCTAAAAAGTACTGCTTAAAAGTTATAAAGTTCAAAATGCGGCTGTAATGTTAGTCTACCCTGGAAAAATGAAAAGGCTCATAATGGTCAGAAAAACCGTGATCACGATCGGATAAAAATATGCATCGAAATGCCGGTTTGTCTTTACTCGAATACCTGAACCGCCGCAGTGACCCATTTGCGTTTTATTTGTTTAAAGAGCATCGCAGCCGGGAGGCCTCGGGACTTCTTTTGCACGGCTTAAAACAGGAACGCTATGTCCATGACTACCCTTCCTTGAAAAAGGCCTTGAAGCAACTGCCCCGTCAACTGGGCCAGGGGCGGACGATGGCAATTACCCTGGACTATGAGGCAGGCTACGGCTTTGAAAAACAACTAAGCGCCTTGAACAACGCGTCCGGGCCTATCGCCTGGTTTGGAGCCTTTAATCAGGCTGCAACCTGCACTTGGTCCCAGGTCAAGGCCTGGATGAAAAAAAGTGTACAACAATATCAGCGCTGGCCGGCCTATTGGCTCAGCCGTGTCCAACCGCAGCTGACCTATGCTGTTTACCGGCGCCAACTTGACCGCATCCATGAAGCCATTGCCGCAGGCCGAACCTATCAAGTCAATTTTACCTTCCCCTGGCATGCGCACTTCGCAGGCAATGAACTGGCTTTTTTTCTGGACTTGTTTCAGGCCCAGCCCGTAGGTTATGCGGCCATGATTCGCCGGCAAAAGGATGTTATTCTTTCCTTGTCACCCGAATTATTTTTCTCAAAAAAAGATGACGGGATCATGGTGCGGCCCATGAAAGGCACGGCGCCAAGAGGGCGGACACTGGAAGAAGACCGCTGTTTGAAAACCGCCTTGGCCGGTTCGGAAAAAAATCGGGCTGAAAACATCATGATTGTGGATCTGCTGCGCAATGATTTGGGCCGCCTTTGCCGCATCGGCTCGGTGCACACCAAGCACTTATTCCAGGTGGAATCCTACCGCACCCTTTTTCAGATGACATCCACTGTGCAAGGAGAGCTCAGGCCAAATACCTCCTGGCTGGATCTCTTTGGCGCTTTATTCCCCTGCGGCTCGGTTACCGGTGCTCCCAAAGTAGAAACCATGAGCTTAATCCACAGCCTGGAACAGCAGCCCCGTGGCCTTTACACCGGAGCGTTAGGCTATATCCTGCCTGATGGAAGTGCCCAATTCAATGTGCCCATCCGGACGTTGCAGCTTCAACCCCAAAACGGGTGCCTGACATGCGGTCTTGGCAGTGGCATTGTGGCTGATTCACGGGCCAAGGCGGAATGGCAGGAGTGTGGGATCAAGGGACGGTTTTTAAGGGACTGCGTAAAAAACTATGAATTGATTGAAACCATGCTTTGGAAACCGGGATTGGGCATCGAACTTCTGAACCGGCATTTAAAGAGGCTTCAACAATCGGCGGATTTTTTCCGCATTCCTTTTTTTGAACAGCGCCTGCGGCAACGGATTAAAAGGTTGGTGCGCCGGCTTGATCCGCAAAGATCCCACCGTCTCAGGCTGCTTTTAGACAGCCATGGACAAGCGACCCTGACCACCACACCCTTCACCCCTGAACCGGGTCGGTCACCTGGTTATATTCGCCTGGCGTCCAAGCGCGTGCATTCGTCAAACCTTTTTCTCTACCACAAAACCACCAATCGCAATTTTTACCATTACTTTACCCGCCGGGCGCAGGCCCAAGGCCTGGCCGATTATATTTTTTGCAATGAGCAAGGTAAACTGACGGAAGGTACCGTGACCAATCTGTTCGTTGTCAAAAATAAAGCCTGGTTAACCCCTCCGGTAAGTGACGGCCTGCTGCCGGGCGTGATGCGCCAAGTGGTGATGGCCGGTCATAAAGCCGGGGAAAAATCGCTGACCGTGGAGGATCTGATTAAGGCGGACCATATTTATCTTACCAATGCAGTACGCGGCCTGAGGGAGGTCAACCTGCTTCGCCCTTAATATGGTGCCCTAAATCCACCGTCTGATTTTTATTTGGCAGCCCACCTTGGGTCCATTTTTTTTCGGGCTTTGGAACGTTCCCTGCCGCTAGGAGCCTGTCGGACTTTTTTGTTTGATGATATGGTATAA
>CAYVTN010000157.1:0-7069 GCA_964454395.1 uncultured bacterium
TTGGTCTTTTTCGAGCTTTTGTAAAATATTGTTTTCCTGCCGCAGATAATCAGGGTGACGTCCCGCAATGAGCATCCAGTCTTGCAAAAAGCGTTCCTGCATCCGTTTCTTTTTACGAATAAAAATTTTACACGTATTGATGCTTACCCGGTATAACCAACTACGAATTGCAGCATCACCTCGATAGCTGATTATTTTTTTTCTGACAATGACATTAAACATGATTTCTTGGGCGGCATCTTGAACATCATGGCGGCAAGTGAGCATCTGAGCACAAGTATGTTTGACGAAGGAATAGTACCTTTCAAAAAATTCAGTTTCCGCACCGGCGATATTATTTATAACAGCACGGCATAATTGCGGGTCACTCATGTTTTTAACGTCAAGCATATTGCCCCCCCCCTCGGTTTGCATAGTCCATGAATAATAAAAGCAATAGCTGTGCCAATTAATCGTTGCAAAAAATACCGTCAAAAACAGCTGTTATAGCAGCTTTTTAATAGCACGCCTTCATTTCAAAACATGATGGGGGGCAAAGCATTGCGGAAGCGGTAAGAGATCGCTTGCCAGCGGTAAGCGATCTCTTACCGAATTTGGATAAAACCGGACTACTTAAGGCAGGTAAGATCAATAATGCTTTTTATATTTTTGGATGTCGAATCGAGTCAAGCCGTCGATTTTTAAAAAATTAAAAAATTGATCGACAGGCGTATCGGAGGCCGTCCTGTCCAGAAGTTTCATCACCTTATTTATCTGCTTCAGTTTGGCTTGATTCATCATGGTCCGGCGATAAATCGGCGGATTCGGTATGACGGACCCGGCAAGCGGTATCTTGGCCAGCGTGGTGGGCGCCGCGGTCACCACGCGTTTATAAACATTCATCAAGTACCCTGTAGAAACCACTGCATCCACTTCTTTTAAACACAGGGCCAGAACAGCTGACTTGGCATCATGGATATGTTTAAACTCTTTGAAATAATCAAGCTGATAGTTATTGACGTTGTGTTTTAAACAGGCTAGAGCACGGGAATTTAAATAGCCGATGCGTTTGTTTTTAAAATCCGTGACCGCTTTTGGGACCTGGGTATTTTGGTAGAACAACCATTCGTTTTGGTAATCTTTGTTTTCAAATAAAAAAGTGGCTATTGGCTCGGCAGTTTTACTCTGATAAAAGGATTGGAAGGTCTGATTATCACTGATCACCAGATCAATGTTGCCTGCCAAAAAATCAGCCTTAAGATCTTCACCATAAATGTATTCCAAAACTTTCAAGTGATACTTGGTATGGCGTTCAATATAGGCTGTCAGGTTCTTGAACAGTTGGCTCATTTTAGAAAAATCGTAAAAGGCGGACAGGTAACGCCGTTCAAATCCGATAACAATGGTTGAGCTTTGATTGATTTTAAACAATCGGGCTTGAGTAATCGTTTGTTGAATCAGCTTGGCAGTGGCAATTTTATTATTCAACACCTGGAGTGCTTCCAATAAAGCTTGATAAGCTTTGTTGGCGTGCTGATTGATCTTCAAAAAAAGTTCACTGCAATCAATCAATCCTGTTTCCGCAGCAAACTTTTGGCTCCCCAAGGCATTTTCTTTGATTTTGAAATTCAACATGCGAATTTCTTCCAAAGATTCATAGCTTTGTGTAAGCATTTTTTTATAATGCCGGGAAGTGAGCGCTATGTTTTCCAGTGCTTGATCTAGTTTGATTTCCTCAAAGGCAACCGGCACCGCAGCCTTTTGGTGGCTATTTTGCAGGGTGTCGTAGGTGCTTTTCGCAGCAGCAGCATACCCGTTGATGGCACGCGCTATCCGGACGATCTCTTGAAGCTTGGCTTGATTAATGGCCGGCTGCTCCAGAGCCCACTTTTGTTTCTGGCGGGTTTTATCTGCAGCGCGATGAGCTGCAGTCACGCCTTGGCGTGCGACTTGCCTTATGTGCTGATCAGCATAATTGATGTATTCTTCAATTTCCGGAATTGGAATCGAGCCCAATACCTCTTGGCACCTGGAGTGGACCAGCAGCGCATTTTGAGTAATTTCTTGACTAAGGTGTGCAATGGTCTGTTCGGCTTTTACAAGACTGAGAACTTGATTGGCGGTCTCCTCTTCCTGGTTTTTTCTTTTTTCCACGGCCTTTTCCAGTTTGTCTTGTTTCGTCCAATAAAATGAATCCCGAAGCAGCGTTAATCCGAAACGATGCGTGCCGATGCTGTCATAAACTTGAAACGGCAAGGCATAAGCATAATCCAGTTGAATTTTTAAAGGACCGCCCGGCAGCCGGTAGACAACGCTTAATCCGCCGGTGAATTGGTCGTTATTGACGCCGGCACGCAGACTTATGGTTTTATTAAGCCACCATGTTTCAACACCTGCCTTGAATTGACTGGTGTCCTCCCGTTTATCATATTCGATGGTGCCCAAAATGGAATCCAGGTAGTCTGTCCTGAAAAAATGATAGTCGTATGCCAGCCCGGCACGCCAGATCGACGGGACATATTCCTTTTCCAGCAATCCCATATTGACGGGAACCGCATTTTCCAGCGCCACGCCGGCACGCCAATGGTCAGACCAATTAAGCAACAGCCCGGCATCCACGCTCCCACCCCATTTGGAGGTGGATTCAATCCCGTACCACTGATCATCAAAAATATCAACATGCCAGCCCAAAACTTTGCCACTGACGCCTGCCGATACCCCGGCCGGCATTTGAAATAAATCGCCTTGCCACAAACGCCGGGCATAGGATAAGGTCAAGGTATCTTCCTTATAGATGGCGGTGTCCAACCGTAACCATGCCAATCCAAAATAGCCGATTTGGCCGTCAATCGGTATTGCTGCCGCCAGGAAATGATAGCCCGTCGGATCGGCTTCGCCCTGTTCCGTTTTTATATTCAAACCGGAAAATAAATCTGCATACATGTAAATGAGATGGAAATTGTCGATGCGGCTAAACCCGGCCGGATTAAATAAAGCGGCATCGGCATCATCGGCAATACTGACAAAAGCCTCGCCCATTCCCGCCGGTCTCGCTCCGTAAGCCGCATCTATAAATCTTGCTTGGGCCATGACCGGCAATGCCATAAACATCAAAATGGCCAATTGAATAGTGACAGGCTTAATCTTCATGAGACGTTGTCTCTCCTATTTTTGAAATATGGTGGCGCCGGATGATTTCCGACAACTGTTGATGATGCTTGAAACCCATGGCTGACGCGGCCTGTTTTACTTTCCCCTGGTGCCGGTGCAGATGAAATTCATAATAAGCTTTTTGGATGGCCGGTATGATTTCATTTTCAAAACGTTTATAAGGCACGTCCATGTTAAAAACAGGCGTCTGCTGAGCCGGGTTCAAGTTGCCGGAGGCGGCACGGTCATCGCGGGCCGGCCCGCGATCGCGGCCAAAAATTTCGCGCCGTTTAATAAAGGCTTCCACGTCTTTGATCATGATTTCGCCTGCAATCGCGTTCCTTGCTCCCTCACGAACACAATCCCTGAGCTCACGCACGTTGCGCGGCCAAGTCAAGGTTTGAAACAGTTCCATAACTCCGGGACTCACGGTTTGAATACGGCGTTCCAAATGGTTGTGGTTTTCGAAATTCCATTCGTCTTTAAAGTGCTCGACCAGCATCGGGATATCACCCAGATGATCACGCAAGGCCGGCAATTCAATGTCAAACAACCGGGCATAAAGGTCTTCCCTGAATTTGCCTGCTTTAACCAATTTAAGCAGATTAAGATTGGTGGCTGTCAGAATAACCACATCCATTTTAAGACTTTTACCGGTGCTCCCCACCGGCGTGATCTCTTTCTTTTCGATAAAATGCAACAACTTACTCTGCGAATTATAATCCAGCGTTCCGATTTCATCGAGAAAGACCACGCCCCCATGGGCTTTTTCGATTAAGCTGGGGCGGTTAACCGCCCCGCTGAAAGCGCCTTTTTTGGTTCCGAACAATTCCGCTTCCAGCAGATTCGGATTGATTGCATTTAACTGAATGGAGGCAAAGGGCCCGGAACACCATTTTTTACTGTAATGATAATAAATTTCCGCCGCCAGACTTTTTCCGGTCCCGGTTTCTCCGGTGAATAATAAATTTTGCCGGGATTCCGCAAAGAGCCTGATTTTTTTTAATAAGGTGATGATTTTTTCGCTCTGGCCAATCAGTCCGCTCTTCCAAGTCACGGTAGCCGGGGCGCCCGGTTCCGTCCGGACAGCCAATGTCCGGTTCAAAATATCGGCTAATTCATCGATTTCGAAAGGTTTGGTAAAGAAGTCATTGGCACCGTTGTCCAGAGCTTGATCGAGATCCATGGAGGTCCCGGTGGCCGTCAGGACAAATACGGGTAATTTTGATTTATCCCAAACGGCCCGGATACGGCTCAGCAAGCTTAACCCGGTTCGATCTTTAAAGTCACCCCAAGCCAGGTCCAAAAGCACCGCATCAGGCTTAAAGCGCTTAATCCGGTTAACCGCTTCGGACGGTTCGCATTCACCTTCTGCAATGAAGGATCTGTGTGCCAATCCCTGCACCATATTTCTGACAAATCCCGGTTCATCATCCAGCACCAGTACACGTTTCATTATTCCTCCGTACACCTAACCCAGCGAAGCTGGATAAGAGGCTCTAGTCTGCTTTCGGGAGTGTGATCTCAAAAATCGTACCTTCATTTAGCCGGCTGCTTACGATTTTCAGTTCTCCTCCAAATAAGTCCACAAATTGCCGGGCATTGGAAAGTCCCAAGCCCGTACCCCGCCGGTCTTCCGGCCTGACAAAATGATCATTCTTAAGCCGGACAGAGGGCAGGAAAACCGTTTCCCAATCTTGCCGGGCAATCCCGGACCCTTGATCCTGAATGCGGGTCATAATTCGGGAATCCTGTTCCGTCACGGTAACCGTTATTTGGCTGTTCCAGCGCGTATATTTGAAGGCATTGTGCAGCAAATTAAGAATAATCCGTTTGGCCAAATCGCGGTCTATATAGGTGAATAATTGGCCGCCATGGCGATTAAACTGCAGGCTGACGTTTTTTTTGAGCAACATATACCTAAAGCTGTTGATCGAACTTTCAACCAATTTTATCCACTCCAACCTGACCGCGCTGTTTTTTACGATCCCCCGTTTTAAATAATCATTAAATTTCAAGTTCTCCAATAATTTGGTCAGCGAATCATTATATTCAAGAATTTCGAAAATATTTTCCCGGGGAAGAGCACCATTAACCTTGGCTTTCAAATGATCAAGCCGGTTTCCCAGAATGATTTTAATAATGCTGACATAATGCAAGGCATCATGGCTGATGGCTTCGATCATATTGGTGCGGTTCGTTTCTTCCTGGTGGAGTTTGACCTGCGTCCGATGCAATTTATAAACCGTCAAAATAAGGATGGAAATAAAACCGGCCAAAATCGCCATGAAAATAATAATCATTCGGCGGCGGCTTTCAAACGCTTGCAACACATACAGAATAACTAATTTTCTCGAAGCATTAATGCCACCGGCCCCGGGCAGTTTGGTTTCGAAGTATAAGAAAAGGTTGTCTATCTTTTTTTGAAACAAATCGTCCTCTGTGGCAGCAGGAAATTCCGGCAGGGTAACCGCCGGCAAGGTACCGGCATTGAGCACATTTTCCCGGTTGACATAAACCGCCATATATTGCACATCTGAAGCTTGGATTTGTATTTTCATCAAGTCGTCCAGTTCGCCGTACTGCTTGCGCAGCATGAAATTTTTAACCATTTCCGTCAGTTGTTGCGCAGCGTCACGATAGGTTTTGATTCGTTGGTTTTCCAAGGCGTTTAAATTAGCCAATATGCTCATGGTCATGAGGGCACTGATCATAAACGCCAAGATGATGCCCAGGATAACCCAGGTCGTTTGGTTTGGCTTAATCCCTTTTAACTTAGACAATGGTTGTTCCTGCTCTTCGCGATTTCGACGGGCGTCATTGGATCCTGTTGCGGAAAGATCCTTTTTGGCCCAAATCTGGGCGGCCACATAGGACCGCCCCTTTACAATTTATTTTGTAATAAATCCCAATAGTTTATTGTCTAATCAATACATTTGTCTAATAATCTTGTCAATAAGCATATAGATGCTGTATGCGCACTATAATTTTTAGGGAACAGTCGCGACTGTTCCCTAAAAGGCCGGGTTCGTAGTATTAAATCATAAAATATAAGATGCAAAAATCCCGGATGTTCTTACAAGTTTTGAGCTTTTTATTATGGTAACATGGCAGGCCCTGATTTTTACGGCACAAAAAATTCCACAAAGGATATTTATGACAATCATTAAAAGAAAATGTCTTGGTTTAATGGTGCTTTTGGGAATGGGGATGACACTCATCTTCGGTCTGACACCCCGGTTGATGGCGGACAGCTACAATCAAAATCTGAAACTGATCTCCGGGGCGAATGTCGGCAAGCCCTATAAAGTTTGTCTGGCCGGAAACTATGCCTATGTTGCGGCCATTCAAAGTTTTTTAATTTACGACATTTCCGTTCCCACCTCACCAAGGTTGATCGGACATTATAATTTTTACCCTGGAGAAGAATCTTTAGACCTGGCGGTCCGGGGCTCCTACGCCTATCTTGCCCAAAAATACCAAGGCTTTTGGGTAATCGACATTTCCGATCCTACCCGTCCCCGGATGGTCAAAGAATATTTATATGAGAATAATCCTGACAGCGACCTTCGTGATGGCTGGGTGTTTGGTCTCAGTCTATCCGGAAATTATATTTATTTGGCGGATGATAACGGGGGCCTAAGAATCGTTGATATAAGTGATCCCCATAATCCGGAACATGTCGCCGCTTATTCGGTGGAATGGATGCGGGATGTGGTGTGCGTTAATAATACGGCTTATCTGGCATCTCAGTGGGACGGATTAATTTGCGTAGACGTTAGTTCCAAATACAATCCAGAAAAGATCGGCGAAGTGGATCTTTCAGCAAATACGCATACCGGAAGATTTGAGGGATTGGAAGTAAAAGACAACTATGCCTATCTTGTTTCTGCCGCAAAGAAGAAAGATCTTTCAACTAACGATTCAAATAATAATTTAA